>JANXMO010000007.1 GCA_025354615.1 Burkholderiales bacterium
CGTATCGAGTGAGGCGGCTTCATCAACAGCCTTTGTTTTTGAACGGCTCGACAGGGGTACGGCACCGCGAGGAGCTTTTTGAGTACTGGCAGGGATTGCGCTGTGGCGTGTTGGTTTTGCTGTTGCAAGACCTGTCAACCCCTGTGCGACTTCTGGTACAGCCAAAAGCTCATTGGAAGAACTGCTTGGAGAATCCCTCTTCTTTGCAGCCATCGTCGCGACATTGAAAGGAGATTTTTCCGTCCTGGGCATGACATTCCTCGTTGATGCATTGTTTCGGTGGCTGTGACCTGTTGTCTTGTTGCAAGGGGGAGGGGCGGCGTCCGAACAGCCAGTTTGAAGTCCTTACCGTTTTTTGAATTCCACAAGGCGAAGCAGTCTCCATATGCGCGAAGCTGGAATGGATTTTTATTGCTCCGGCATATTTAGGGCAACGCTGAACAAGCCACTCGCGGCCGGCGCATCCTTGCGGCAGGCGGTCTGCGGCGTTGCAAATCCTCGCCATAGCGTTGGCTATGGCTATGGCTGCGGTTTGCGCCTTGCAACCCCTCCTACCGCAAGGCGCGCCGCCTCGCGCGGACTTGTTCAGCGTCGCCTTAAACTTCGAAAGCAGGCCCGCATTTACTCGCTCTTTCGCGAGCGAGAGAAGGGTTCCCTTCAGCCGGCACCCAATTCAATTTCACTGACGCCGGCTCAGTAAAAACGCCTGCCGTTGATTCAGTGCAGGCGTGAGGTGGCCGCCGCGGTGGGCTTCACCACCGCCAGCACCGGCTCCTCCACACTGCCACTGTCGATTTCCGCCGCCGTCGCAGCGCGCACGCCGCGTACCACCACGTGCAGCCGCAGCGCCATGCCGGCCAGCGGGTGGTTGCCGTCCAGCACCACGTGTTCCGGGTAGACATCGGTGACGGTGTAGACAGCGTCAGTGCGCAGCCCGGGTGTCACGGCGCCGGGCGGCGGGCCTTCGAACTGCATGCCAGTGGCGATTGCCGGGTCGAAAATGCTGCAGCTTTCAAAGAACACCAACGTTGCGTCGTAATCGCCGAAAGCGTGCTCCGGCTCCAGGTTCAAGCGGACATCGAAGCCTTCGTGCTGGCCTGCCAGCGCTTCTTCAATCTTGGGCAGCAAGTCGTCGCCGCCGTAAAAAAAGTCGACCGGGTCGGCCAGTTCGTCGAGCA
>JANXMO010000652.1 GCA_025354615.1 Burkholderiales bacterium
GCACGGCCGTCGGCGACGAAGGCGGCTTCGCGCCCAGCGTGGCCAGCCATGAAGCTGCCATCCAGATGATCCTGGAAGCGATCGACAAGGCCGGCTACACGGCGGGCACGCAGATCGCGCTGGGCCTCGATTGCGCGGCAAGCGAGTTCTACAAGGACGGCAAGTACCACCTGGCCGGCGAAGGGCTCACGCTCTCGGCGCCCGAGTGGACCGACATCCTCGCCACCTGGTGCGACAAGTACCCGATCATCAGCATCGAAGACGGCATGGGCGAAAGCGACTGGGACGGCTGGAAGCACCTGAACGACCGCCTCGGCTCGAAGGTGCAGATCGTCGGTGACGACCTGTTCGTCACCAACACCAAGATCCTGAAAGAGGGCATCGAGAAGCGGGTGGCCAACTCCATCCTGATCAAGATCAACCAGATCGGCACGCTGACCGAAACCTTCGCCGCGATCGAGATGGCCAAGCGCGCCAATTACACCGCCGTCATCAGCCACCGCTCGGGCGAAACCGAGGACTCGACGATTGCCGACATTGCCGTGGGCACCAACGCCGGGCAAATCAAAACCGGCTCCATGAGCCGCAGCGACCGCATGGCCAAGTACAACCAGCTGCTGCGCATCGAAGAAGACCTGGGCAACGTGGCGCGCTACCCCGGCCGCAGCGCTTTCTACAACCTGCGCTGAGCGCAGCGCCGCACCGGCTTGACCCGCAATGCAGCGAGCGCGGTGGGTCACGCTCGGCTTGCTGGTGCTGATGGCGCTGGTGCAGGTGCAACTGTGGTTTGGCCGCGGCAGCTTGCCGCACGTCATGGCGCTGCGCACCAAGCTGCATGACCAGCTGACCGTCAATGACGTTGCGCGCGAGCGCAACGCGCAGCTGGCCGCGGAAGTCAGCGACCTGCGCGAAGGCTTGGAGATGGTCGAGGAAAAAGCCCGCGCCGAGCTGGGCATGGTGCGGCGCGATGAAATCCTGGTGCAGTTGACGGCCCCCGCAACGGCGCCCGCGGCCGCCTCCGCAAGGGCGCCTGCGGCTTCGGCACCGCGACCTTGACCCTGGTGATTGCACGCTGATGGCCGCCTTGCTGCAGGCGCTGCAACCGCTGTTCGCAACTGCGTTCAGTTTGTGGGGCGCGCCGGTCACGGCGCTCGAAGTGCTGGCCTTTGCGCTGGCACTCGCCATGGTCGTGTTCAACATCCGCGTCAACCCGCTGGGTTGGCCGCTCGCCATCATCAGCTCGGCGCTGTACTTTTTGCTGTTCTGGAACAGCCGGCTGTATGGCGACGCCGGCCTGCAGCTGGTGTTCATCGCGGTCGCCGGCTGGGGCTGGTGGCAGTGGCAACGCGGCGGCGCTGAACCCGCTGTGGCGCTGCGCGTGCGCTGGTTGTCAGCGGGCGAGAGAACAAAAACCATCGCCGTCATCCTGCTGCTGTGGCCACTGACCGGCCTGTTCCTGAAGCGCTTCACCAATACCGACGTACCCTGGTGGGATGCTTTCCCCACCGCCGCCAGCCTCGTCGGCCAATGGCTGCTCGGGCGCAAGTATGTGGAAAACTGGTGGGTCTGGGTGATCGTCAATATCGTCAGCGTGGGGCTGTTTGCCTACAAAGGCCTGTGGCTGACGGTGCTGCTGTATGCGCTGTTCGTCGTGATGAGCGTGGCCGGCGCGCGGGCCTGGGCGCAGCAGGCCGCGGCCGCGTCATCGGTGCGGAGCTGACGCCTTTCATGGCGGCGCCGGGTTGGATGGTCGCGCTGGTGGGCGCAGAAAGCACGGGCAAGACGACGCTGGCATTTGAGTTGGCCCAAGCGCTGCGCACCGATGCCACGGACGGCGAGCGCAGCGTTGCCGTTGTGGACGAGTACCTGCGCGAGTTTTGTGACCAACAGGGCCGCACGCCGCAGCGCAGCGAGCAAGCCGGCATTGCCGCTGAACAAACGCGGCGCATCGCCGCTGCCGCCGCCTGCCACGCCATCGTCATCGCCGACACCACCGCATTGATGACCGCCGTCTACAGCGACCACATCTTCAACGACCACTCGCTGTACGCACCCGCCGCCGTCCAACACCGCGCCACTCACCTGACGCTGCTGACTGCCATGGATTTGCCCTGGCAGGCCGACGGACTGCAACGCACCGGCGCCCATGTGCGGCAACCGGTGGACGATTTGCTGCGCGCCGTGCTGCGGCGGGAACGCATTTCACACGCGGTGGTGGCGGGCCAGGGGCCGGCGCGCCTTGATGCGGCACTGCGTGCCGTGCAGCATGCGCTGGCCCGGCGGGGTCATGGTTTTGTGAAGCCGGCCGCATTGCCTTGTGTCATCACACCGCGCTGGCAATGGCGCTGTGAGCGCTGCGGCGATGCAGCTTGCGAACGCCGGTTGTTCAAGTCATGGATACAAGCGGTTGACCCACTGGCGCCGCCGTGAAAAGCAAAGGCAGATGGCGTCATTTGCCACCCTTGCCGCTCATCAAAAGCTGTGGAACATCGCTCAGTTGACTCGGTTTGATGGATGAACTTCTCGACTTGCTTAGGTGTGATCTCGGGACAATCGGATTTCCATCTTTGCCTTCAAATCAGTTTGGCATCCGACCAAAGGCCAGATCACGATTCCAGCCGACGTTCGCGATGCCCCGTCGGTTGGCACTGGCGACCGTGTGAAATTCGTGCAGATTCAACCCGGGCAGTTTCTTTTCGTTGCTGCCAGTCACTGCGTCGCAGAGCTGAAAGAAATGTTTGGCAAGCCACAGAAACCCGTCTCCGTACAGGCCATGAATCACGCGATTGCGGTGCGTGGGGGGTCAGCCCGATGATCGGGCTCGATACCAATGTCCTCGTTCGCTACATCACGCAGGACGAGCCACGGCAAGCGGCCAAGGCAACAAAGCTTGTCGCGAGCCTCACTCCGCAGTACCGGGCTTCATCACATGGGTATCGGTGGAAGTGGTGCGGCTCCTGCGGGTGTACAGGGTCGATAAAGCCGACTTTGCAGATTGCCTTATCGAACGCACCGCTGCGGCCGCGGGCTGCGTCAAGACAATGACCTTCGACGTTGCGGCCGTCAAAACGGCGGGAATGACCTTGGTCTGATGACAGAAAGCCCTCTTGGAAAAAAGAGCGCGCTCAACCGCGCTGGCCATTTGCAGGCATCGGTGGCTGCTCTGCAGCCCGCCACAAGCTCAATTGATCAACGGCGACCCCGGCGCCTGCTGCGTCACCGGCGTGAACAGTTTACCCACGTCAACCGCGTCGAAGCGGTATTGCAGGCCGCAGAATTCGCAACCGATCTCGACCTGGCCTTGTTCGACGACGATGTCGTCAACCTCGGGACGACCCAGGCTTTCGAGCATGCGGGCGACGCGGGTGCGTGAGCAGGTGCACTGGAAGCGCGGGCCCAGGCTGCCGCTTTGCGGCTCGAAGCGGCGCAGCGGTTCTTCCCAGAACAGGCGGCGCAGCACGGTGTCGGCGTCCAGCGTCAGCAGCTCGTTGCGCGTCAGCGTGCCGGCCAGCAGCGCAATACGGTGGAAGTCTTCGCTGGTGCCGATGGCGTCTTCGTTGCGCAGGCCGCCCAGGTTGCCTTGGCCTTCGACCGGCATACGCTGGATCAGCAGGCCAGCGGCGACGTCGTCATTGGCAGCCAGGATCAGCCGCGTGTCCAGCTGCTCGGATTGCAGCATGTAGTGTTCCAGCACCTCGCTCAAGTGTTGGAGTGGTTCGCGCTGGTCACCGTGCAGCGGCACCACGCCCTGGTAAGGCACCTGGCCGGGCCAGCGGTTCTGCGGGTCCAGCGTGATGGCGCAGCGGCCGTTGCCGCCGGGGTTGAGCAGCG
>JANXMO010000021.1 GCA_025354615.1 Burkholderiales bacterium
GATGCCTCAAGCGGCCGCGCTGTCAGTGCATGAAATTTTGCAGTGGTGCAAGAAAGGTGGCAGCCCGTTGCAATGGGAGGCGCCTGCGCTTGAAGCCGCCTGCCAGGCGATTGCCGGCCTGCGTGCAGCCCGCGCGCGCGAAGGCGCCCGGCTGGCCGACGTGCTGCGGGCTTGCCTGCAGCGCTTGCGTGAACTGGCCGCACAAGCCGAACCGTTGATTCCCGCGGCCATCACGCGTCAACAGCAAAAATTCCTCGAGCGGTGGGAAGAGGCCTTGGCCGCTACCGGCGCCGCCCAAACCATTTCCCGCGAAGCCTTGCAGGAACGTGCACTCAACGAAACCGCCGCCTTTGCCATCCGCATCGACGTGGCCGAAGAACTGGCCCGCCTGCGCGCCCACCTCGACGAACTGGCCCGCTTGCTCGACGCGGGAGGCGAAGTCGGCAAACGGCTGGACTTCCTGATCCAGGAATTGCTGCGGGAAGCCAATACGCTGGGCTCCAAAGCGTCAACACTGGAATTGACCAATATTTCGCTTGAAATGAAAGTTTTGATCGAGCAGTTGCGGGAGCAGGTACAGAACTTGGAGTGAACTGCGAGGGGTGAAATGGCTTACCCAACGGTCGGGTCAGGAGCATCCACCAAAACCCCATTTTCCAGGCCGCGCGCCTGCCCGTACGGGCACAGGTCAAGCACCACGCAAGCCGCGCATTGCGGCATACGCCATGTACAGATTTTCTGGCCATGCCGCATTAAAACCTGGTGGTTGTCATAGACCTGCTGTGCATCCCATTCCACAGGCAGCTGCGCTTCCAGGATGCGGTGCGCGGGTCCGACGGCCATTCTTTCAGGGATCAAGCCAAGGCGCGCCGCCACGCGATGGTGGTGGCTGTCAACGGGCAGCGCCTTGCCACGCAGGGAGCTGAAGGAAATAACCGCTGCGCTGGTTTTGGGTCCAACGCCGTTCAGCGTCTCAAGCCAGGCGCGGGCCTGTGCAACCGGCCAGTCTTGCAAAAAATCGAGCGACAGGCGTCCCTCATTGCGTTCGGTGAGTTCGCGCAGCACTTGCTGAATGCGCGGTGCTTTTTGTTCCGGCCAGGTCGATGCGGCAATGGCCTGCTCCACGTCTTGGGTGGGCGCATCGCGTACGTCCGACCAAGCAGGGAAACGCTCGCGCAGCGTGCGAAAGGCCAGCGCTGAATCCCGGTTGCGCGTTCGGTGTGACAGCAGGGCCGACACCAGCTCGTCCAGTGGGTCGAGATCATGGAAGTAGCACAGCGGACAGCCGTATTCCCTGCACAGGCGGTGATGCACCTCGACCACACGGGCAGTCGCGGAAGTCTCGGCTCCAAGGTCGTGAATCAATGAAGGCATTCGAAAACGAGCCTAGCCTGCCGGCTGCTCAAGCTATGCGCGCCGAACTGTCCAGGCGGGTGATGCTGGCTTTGCGCGCGGCAACAATCCCTTCACTGAGCCGGCACAGGGAAATCGGCTTGGCCACATAGGCCTGGAAGCCGGCTCGAATACCGGCCTGGCGCTCGGTCTCCATCGCAAAAGCCGTCAGTGCGACAGCAGGTACTTGGCCGCCTTGGGCCGCGGGCAGTTGGCGAACCCTGCGGACCAGCGTCAGGCCGTCCATTTCCGGCATGCCAATGTCAGACACCAACACGTCAAAGGTTTGTGTGCGCACCAGTTCGAGGGCTTCGCGCGCCGAAGCGGCCAGCCGCACCGAGGCGCCCAGGCTGCTCAGGGCGACCTGCGCCACTTCCCGAGCGTCCTGTTCATCGTCGACCAGCAGAATGTTCAGGCCGCCCAGATCGGTACCCGACAGCACATCGGTATTGAGGGGCCTACGCGGCGCCATCTCCTCGACCTGCGCCAGCGGCAGCGTGAACGTGAAGGCCGAGCCCGCCCCGGGCCCTGGGCTATCGGCCGTGATGCCGCCCTGGTGCAGCTCGACGACGGCGTGCGCAATTGCCAGCCCCAGGCCCAGCCCGCCCGCATGGCGGGTCACGGACGCATCTTGCTGGCGCATGCGGTCGAACACATGCGGCAGGAACTCAGGCGTGATGCCCCGGCCGTTGTCCGCAACGCGAACATGTGCCTTGCCACCTTGTGCCCACACGATGACGTCCACTCGGCCACTGGTGTCGGTGAACTTCAGCGCATTGCCGATCAGGTTGGCCAGCACCTGAGCGATGCGCTTGGGGTCTGCCTCTACCAAAACCGGCGCGGCTTCCCGGCACGCCAGGGCAATGCCTTTGCGCTGCGCCGCATGCAAATGGGAGAGGGTCACCTCTTTGGCGATTTCAACGATGTCCAGCGGCACTGGATCAAGCGTCAGCTTGCCCGCCAGTACCGCGCTCATGTCGAGCAAATCATCGATCAAGCTGGCTTGCAGCTGTGCATTGCGGCGAATGACGGTCGCTGCCTTGATCAAGGTTTCATCGCCACCGCTGCGCCGGGCCAGGATTTCCGACCACCCGGTGATGGCACTCAACGGCGAACGCAGTTCGTGCGACACGGTGGCCAGAAACTCGTCACGCATGCGGGCCACCCGTTCGGCCTCGGCCCGGGCAATGCGCTCTTCGGCCAGTGCGCGCTCGGTTTTTTCGGCCAACATCATCATCTCGTGCACGTCAAAAACGGTGCCCACCCATCTCACGGGCTGGCGCGCCTCATCCATCACGGCATGGGCTTCCAGATCAAACCAGCGCGTTTCTTGCAAAGGCGGCACGATCAAGCGGCAGCGAACTTTCAAATCGTCGCCCGTTGCCAGGCAGCTTTTCCAGCAGGCAACGAAATTTTCGCGGTCATCTTCGTGGATGAGATGCTGAAGGTCGAGCACATGGCCGCCGGCTTCGGCGGCCCCGGCATAAATCCAGGCTTTGTTGACGTATTGAAGCCAGCCGCGGGCGTCAGCCTGCCAGACGCCCTGCGGCAGCGACTCGGCCAGCACACCGAATTGCCGTTCCTGGGTTGCCGAGGCCAGCGTCTGTTCGCGCGCATTGGCGCTCAGCGTGGCAAGGGCCCGCTGCACCTCCGACACCTCCCCAACGGAGTGGCTAAGCGGCGGCAAGCCGACCGGTGCCCCACCGTTTCCAGCAGCGGCTTGCTTGGCGGCTTCCGCCAACAAACGAACGGGCCGCACCAGCCGGGCGGCCACATACCAGGCCAAGCCCGCCGCCGCCAGACCCAGGGCCAAAGCGCCCGCCAGAAAACCATAGCGCAAGTTGTGGGCCGGGCCGAGTGCCAACGCATAAGGCTGGCGGGCCACCACTTTCCAGCCGAAGCCCTGGAACCGACCATGTGGCTGCGTGCCGGCCACGTAAGTCAGCGCGTCTTCGCCGTCGGGCCACACGATGCGCTGTGACTGGGCTGCGGTGCGCGGTGCGTGCAGGAAAGCCAGCTCGGTGCCCACCGCAATGGTGTTTGAACTGGCGAGCACCACCTTGCCCTTGGTGTCGACCAAAACCATTTCCACGCCGCGACGCTCCTTCAATGGGCCAAAGACCTGGTCACGGATTTGCTGCGTCCACTGCCAACCGATGTGGGTTGCAAAGACGCGGAAGACATGGCCGGCCTCGTCGAATACCGGCGCGGCGACGTCCAGAAAGCGCAGCGCTTCACCATTGGCCGGCCGCGGCAGCAGTTCGGCCAGACGCACGGCTTTGTGCACGTCACCCAGGAACGGCCCTTTCTTGCCCTCTTCATACACCTGGCGGCCTTGCGCATTGCCGCCCTCGAAAATCCCGCCGTTGGCAGCCACCACCTGGCCGGTGGCCGCATCGATGATGCAGACGTAAGCGAACTCGGGATGCGCTTGTTTGAATTGATCGAGTGCAGCACGCATTTGCTCGACAGTGGACGTGCGGCTGCTGAAACGCTCGCGCTGTGCCTGATCCGCGATTTCCGTGCCGAAGCGGTCCATGCCGCGCGACAACTCACGCGCCATCTGCTCGGCCAGGTTCTCGAGGTTAGTCGAGCTGAGGCGAAGAATTTCGCGCTCTGCCGCTTGCGACAGCACGCCGGCCAGCAGCAGCGCCGAACCCAGCGTGAGTGCAGCCAGTGCCAGGCCAATGCGCGTTTGCAGGCGTTGCAGCCGCGCAGGCGGCTTGGCCGACGACGGTTCAAGCGGGTGCATGGCGTTCATCGGCAGCCTTCAGCAGGTTGTGGGTGATGGAGCTTTCGGTGTCATGAGCACATCGGGCGCGAATGTGCAGGAACAAATCCATTCAAGCCGCGCGGCCTTGTTCCACCACCTTCATCAGAGTGTCAAGGTCGACTGGCTTGACGAAGTGGTGGTCGAAGCCAGCCTCACGGGATTTTTGGCGGTCTTCTTGCTGGCCCCAGCCGCTAAGCGCAATCAGCAACATGTCCTTTCCCCACGGCTGTTGGCGGATTCGCTTGGCCGCTTCGTGGCCACTCACATGGGGCAAACCGATGTCCAGCAATAGAACCTGGGGCCTGAAGGTTTGTGCATGGCGAATGGCCTCCAGGCCGTCATGCCCGACAAGCGTCTGATGACCGAGCATTTGAATGACCTCCGAGAGGCTTTCCGCGCTGTCAATGTTGTCGTCGACCACCAGAATGCGCAATCAGTTGTTGCTCGCACTGCCTGGCGTCAAACCGCTGCTGTCTTGTTCATCGTCACTGGCGTTCGGGGGAAGGCTTTTGTCGTGGCCGTGCTGGCCGACATCAACGACCGCTGCCGGCAGCGGCAGCCGGATCGTAAATTGGCTACCCAACCCGGGGCCGTCGCTGTGCCCGGCCACACTGCCGCCATGCATTTCCACCAAGCGTTTGACCAGTGCCAAGCCAATGCCCAAGCCGCCCTGGGAGTGCCCCGGCGTTCTGTCCGCCTGGGCAAACATGTCGAACACACGGGGCAGCAGTTGAGACGGAATGCCGATGCCTGAATCACGCACCGCTACCACCGCCTGACCCGCCTCTTCAACGGCAATGACTTCGATGTGACCGCCTTCAGGCGTGTACTTGGCTGCGTTGTTGAGCAAATTGGCAATGGTTTGCGACAGCCGCGTCACATCGGCCTCTACGCTGAGCAGCCCGGTAGCAGGCAGGCGCACGCTCAATTGATGGCCCCCGGCTTGAATGAGCGGGCGGCTGGTTTCAATCGCCGCTTGCACCACATCGGCAATGTCGACCCGTTCGAGCCGCAACGCGACCTTGCCCTGACTGATGCGGCTGACGTCCAGCAAGTCATCAACCAGATGCACCATTTGCCGCAGCTGCCGCTCAATGATGCTGCGGGCTTTTTCCTGCGCCTGAACGTCTTGCGTCAGGCGCAGGATCTGCAAAGCATTGCGAATCGGCGCCAAGGGATTGCGCAGTTCATGCGCCAGCGTTGCCAGGAATTCGTCCTTCTTGCGATCGGCCTCGCGCAATAAATATTCGGCCTCCTTGCGTTCGGTGGTGTTGGTCACGATGCCCAACAACCGCCGCCCCTGCGGCGCAGCGCCATAGAAACTGCCGTGAACCTCGATCCAGTGCACCGACCCATCGGGCCAGATGACACGGCATTCAAAGTGCAAGTCATCGCCATTGTTTTCGCACTGCGCAAAACAGTGCACCACCTGGGCACGGTCTTGCGGATGCACTTGCGATAGCAGGCGCTCTTTGCCCCAATCGTCAATCGGCACCTGGTAACCAAAACACTGGTCGTGCTGCAGCGAATGGCGGGCCTTGCCAGTGCGCAAGTCCAGTTCCCAGTCGCCAATGCACGCTGATTCCAGTGTGAACTGCAGGCGCGCCCGACTGTTCTGCAACGCGGCATTGACCTGCTCTTGCTCCGTCACATCAACGGCAATCGACAGCACGGATTCAACCGACCCATCGTCGTCGAATTCAGGAATCAGTCTTGAATCAAATACTTTTTCAGTCCCGTCGATG
>JANXMO010000055.1 GCA_025354615.1 Burkholderiales bacterium
ATTGGGGACTTAATCAGCGTTGCCTTAGGGTAAGGGACTTGTGTGAAATAGGATGATTTCAACGGGCTGACGGCAAGTCTCATCGCATCAGTACGGATCATCACAGCAGCGCGCGCATGCAGGCCAGACAATCAATAGCGACATCGGCCGGCAACGTCACCAGGAGCGACGTTGCGTCGCGGCGCCGCTCGATGTGGATGTTGACCGTGGCGGCGCTCGTGGACATTTGCAGCGGCACGAAAACCGCAGAGGACGCTGGCAGCAGTTCGCAATGATGCCATCGGCCATAGTTACGCTCGGCTGCATACACAACGCCACCGCGTTCGCCTTGAATTTGTCGCTATGCAAGCGCCGGCCCGACGCCTGTCAATAACTTGATTTGAGCGCGCGACGACCAAGCCACCACCGCCTCGATTCACCCTGTATCTACTCCACTGAATCCTTTAAATCCGCTGCATTGTCTTCAGCTATCGAGGCAGGCAAAGAACCATACTGACGATTGAGCAGCGCGCTGAATTGGACGCCGTGATGTGAAAGCGTCACGGCAACGCTGCCTTGGCGCGTCGGGCGCAATGCGTTGTGCTTTGGAGCGACGGGCAACGCCGCGTCGACATCCGCAGCAAACTGGCCTGCAACGACGAGTTCGTCTCCAAGTGGACGCGGGCGTTCGAGGCGCAGGGGCTGGCTGGGCTGGTGTCTTTGCATCCTGGACGCGCGCCCAAGATACCGGTGGCCAAGCTCGATGCTCGGATTTTGAACCGAACACTCAAGCACACGCCCCGAGACGGCTCGACCCACTGGAGTAGCCGCAAGCTGGCTGCCGAACTCGGCGACGTGTCGTTTTCTGCCGTGCAGCGCATCTGGCGCAAACACGGCGATGCGCCCGCATCGGCTCAATACCCATATGGTCTCCAATGACCCGAACTTTGAGACCCAAGGCGGCCGACGTGATTGGCCTGTACCTGGCGCCGCCTGCGCACGCGGCCGTGTTCTGCGTGGACGAGAAGACGGCAATCCAGGCGCTGGACCGCAAGGACCGGATGCTGCCGCTGGCGCCGGGACGTGCTGAGAGCCACGGCTTCGAATACAAGCGCAACGGCACGCTCAGCCTGTTCGCCGCGCTCAACACCAGCACCGGCGAAGTGCTGGGCAAGACGGCTGCGCGCCACACCAGTGAGCAGCTCGTAGCCTTCCTCGAAGACATCGTTGCCAGCCAATCCCCTCGCCGCGAGATCCACGTCATCTGCAACAACGTCAGCAGCCACAAGACGCCGCTCGTGCAGGCGTTCTTGGCTACCCACCGTCGCGTTCATATGCACTACAACCCGACGTACTCCTCATGGTTGAACCAAGTGGAGAACTGGTTCGCCCGTATCCAGCGTGAGGTCATCACACGAGGTGTCTTCACATCCATCAAAGACCTCGATAAAAAGCTCATGCGCTATATCCGTCAGTACAACAAAAACCCAAAACCATTGAAGTGGACACTCGCTGATCCCGCTCGACACACTACATCGGATTCCTCAGATTCAGTGGACTAGCGCAACGGCTACCGCGGTTTCATCGCACGTCCGCCCGCTGATGATGCCCAAAGCGCGCAAGCGCTCGGCTGGGGCCGCGCCAACGGCGTGCCACTCGAGCCGCCAGCGCCAATTGGTGCCGCCCATGGTGCCGGGGATGTTCATGCGCGCCTCGGAGCCCAGGCCGAGCACGTCCTGCATCGGGAAGACGACCAGCTGTGCGACCGAGGCGCTGAGCGCGTGCACCATGGCCCAGGCGGCGTTGGCTTCGTCGCAGTTGAGCAGCAGGCCGGCGCTGCGGCGCTCGTGGTCGCTGGCGCTGTGCCACCAGCCGCGTGTGGTGTCGTTGTCATGCGTGCCGCTGTAGGCAACGGTGTGCGGCGTGTAGTTGTGCGGCAAGAAGGCGTTGCGGGCGTCGTCACCGAAAGCAAATTGCAGGATGCGCATACCCGGAAAGCCGCAGCCGTCGCGCAGCGCTTCGACGTCCTCGGTGATCACGCCCAGGTCTTCGGCAACGATGGGCAAGGGCGCGCCGAGTGCCCGTTCCAGCGCGTCAAACAGCGCGCGGCCGGGGCCGGGCACCCAACAGCCGCCGATGGCGGTGGCGCAATCGGCCGGGATTTCCCAGCAGGCAGCAAAGCCGCGGAAGTGGTCGATGCGGACCCCATCGGCCTGCGTCAACGCGTGGCGCACACGGGCGATCCACCAGGCATAGCCGTCGGTGGCCATGCGCTCCCAGCGGTACAGCGGGTTGCCCCAGCGCTGGCCGGTGGCGCTGAAGAAGTCAGGCGGCACGCCGGCCACGGCGGTGGGCTGAAAGGCTTCATCGAGCCGATACAGATCGGGCCGGGCCCAGCAGTCGGCCGAGTGGTGGGCGATGAAGATCGGCAGGTCACCGAGGAGGGCAACGCTGCGGCGTTGCGCGTAGGCGCGTACGACGTCCCACTGCGCGGCGAAACACCATTGAACGAATTGCCAGAAGGCAATGTCGTCAGCGCGGGCGATGCAGGCGGCGGCCAGCGCGGCCGGCTCGCGCCGGGCCAGCCCGCCGCCCCAGTCCCACCAGGGCTGGCCGGCGTGCGCGGCCTCGATCGCCATGAACAGCGCGTAATCCGCCAGCCAGTGCGCCTGGGTTTCGCACCAGGCGGCAAACGAACCGCGGTCGGCTGCCGTGGCTCGGGCGAAGAAGCCGGCTGCGGCGGCGTGCAGCTGCGCCATGCGCCATGGCCCCACTGCGTCGAAATTTACCTGTGCCGACGGAAAACCGCCGGGCGGCAATTCAGGCGGCGCCAGCCAGCCCTGGTCAACCAGCGGCTCCAGAGCCACCAGCAAGGGGTTGCCGGCGAAGGCGGAAACGCTTTGGTAAGGCGAGTGGCCAGGGCCGATCGGCGTCAGCGGCAGCACCTGCCACACGCGCTGGCCGGCGGCGTGCAGCCAGTCGATGAAGTGCAGCGCGCCGGGGCCGAAGTCGCCGCTGCCATGCGGCCCGGGCAGCGAGCTGATGTGCAGCAGCACGCCGCTACGGCGGTGGTCGAAAATAGTCATGGCGCCAAGTGTTGCTGAAAAAACGCAGCGGACCGGCGTTGCGCATCGGCAGTGGCCAGGCGATTGGCGGCAATGTGATGCCGCTTGGCGCCCGGGTCGTCGAAGCCATGCGTGGCGTTGTCATACACCTTCCAAGCCACCGAGCTGCCGTCTTGCGCTGCCCCGTCCAGCTGACGTGCGCAAATTGTGGGTGACACCTCTTCATCGTCGCTTGCAAGAAACACCAGCAGCGGGCCGTTGCTGCGGTAAGGGTGCGCAACCAGGGCCGCTGGCCCGCAGCCGGGGTAGAAAGCCAGTGCCGCGCGGTAATGCGAATCCGCCGCCGCCGCCGCTGCCGCTGGCTTGGCCTGACGCGCCATGACGTTGAGTACCGTGCTGGCCCCGTTGGACCAGCCTTGCAGGCCGATGCGGTCGCCCGCCACATCATCGCGCTGGCGCAGATAAGTCCACGCACCTTCAGCATCGAGCGGCCGCACCGTGCGTTCATTGACGCTGTCACGCGCCGGGTCGCCATGGGTGTGCGCGGCAAAGCCG
>JANXMO010000057.1 GCA_025354615.1 Burkholderiales bacterium
CAATGCGACGAGACGGTCGATGCGCAGCACGTCAGCACCCTCGCTGACGGCCACTTCGTTGCCCGCCCACAGCAACTGCGGCCCGGCGAAAAAGGCGGCGCAGCCGGCACTGCTCAACACAGCATGGACGACCGCAGCGACTTGGCGCGCGCTGCAGCCGAACTCGGCCGCGGCGGCACTGACGGCGGCAGCCTCTTCCACTGGACTGGCCTGGGGGCGGGTGCACCACTCGAGCGCGCGGTGCACGGCGCGACCGAGTTGCATAGCGGGCGTTGCCGGTGTTTCAAGCGGCTCGCGCATCGCATTGGCCGGCGGGCGCCATGCGGGCAAGATTGACAAGACGAACCCGGTGTCAACCACGGCAGGCGGTGGCGCAACGCTGTCACCCGTGCACCACGGCGGCGGCACCTCGCCAATCACCGCTTGCACCCGTTGCCGCCACGCGGGCTCGGCGCTGCTCAGGTGCGGCGCGGTGGCACTGAACACCAAGGTGTCACGCGCCCGGGTCATGGCCACATACAGGCTGTTGAGTTCTTCGCGGCGGCTCGCTTGGGCTTCGTGCGCCTGCAGGCTCTGCAACGAGGCCGGCACCTGGGATTCGGCATAAACGAAAGCACAGCGGCGCGGGTGCGCCAGTTCCACCGGCCAGTCGACCAGCACGGTTGCGGTTTCGGCGGCGGCCGGCTCCGGCCAGGCATCCATCACGAACACCACTGGCGCTTCCAGCCCTTTGGCGCCGTGGATGGTCAACAGCGCAATCGCATCACCGGTTGCCGCAACCGGCATGCGGATGCGGCGGCGCTTCAAGGCCCGCACGAAGGTGTAGGGCGTGGCGTAGCGCGCACCGTCAAGAACCAGCGCCTGCTGCAGGACGGCGTCTAGCGCCGCAGCCGCGCTTTGTCGGCGCGCCAGCGGCACCGCCGCCAGCGTGCGCGCCAGCCAGTCGCCTTCTTCCATGATGCGATCGATCAAGTCATGCGGCGGCAGTGCGCGCGCTGCTTCCCGCCAACGCTGCAGCAGGCCGCGGGCGCGTTGCAAGGCCGGGCTGGCATCCACCAGCTCCTGCAACGCCTGCCACCAGCCCGCCGGCTGGCGTTGGGCCGCGGTGGCCAGGGCAATCAGGTCATCGTCACTGGCGCCAAACACGGGGCTGCGCAGCGCTTGCGCGAGCGACAACGCGTGGCCCGGCGACACCAACGCGTCGAGCAGCGCCACCAGGTCGCGCACTTCGGGCGAGTCGATCAGGCGCTGGTCTTCGGCGGCCGTGAAAGGCAGCTGGCGCGCCGCGAGCGACTGCGCAAGCAGCCGCAACGACTCCCGCTTGCGGCACAGCACCTGCACGTCGCGCGGCCGCGTGACAGGCGAGGCGGCCAGCAACGCAGCCACGGCATCGGCCACGGCATCGGCCTCGCGCTGGCGCGGCAGGTCGACCGGAACCAGGCGCGGTGTGGTCAAGGTGTCGCGCCAGGCGCCGTCGTCCGCGAGCGCCGGCTCTTTGTCCGGGCGCGGCAGACAAGGCAGTAGAAAGACGCCGGTGGCCAGCGCTGCGTCGGCCGCCATGCGCTGCGTTGTGTGGGAGCGGAAGCCGCCAAAAAGCCCGTCGTCCTGCGCCGTGGTGAATACGCGGTTGAGCACATCGACCAGCTCGGGCGCGTTGCGCCGCGTGTGGTCACAGCCCAGCACAGCGCCGCCCAAGCCTTCGACCACGAACTGCCGCGCCGCATCGAACACCTTGGGTTCAGCCCGGCGAAAACGGTAAATGCTTTGCTTGGGGTCGCCAACAATGAAAACCCCCGGCGGCCGCTGACCGCTGGCCCCGCCGCCAGCGCCGCTGTAACCCGACAGCCAGGCGTGCAGCGCATGCCATTGCAGCGGGCTGGTGTCCTGGAACTCATCGATCAGCACGTGGTGCACGCGTGCATCGAGCCGTTCGTGCACCCAGCCAGCG
>JANXMO010000095.1 GCA_025354615.1 Burkholderiales bacterium
AGTGGAAGTGGAAGCAGAAGCGGAACCAGGAGCAGTCGCCTGGCCTGGCAGCAATGCCCGCGGTGCCCTGGGCGCAGGGCTGCTGCTGGCTGTTGCCGCGCGCTCCGTTTGACGGGGTATTGCGCTTGCGCCTGCGCCTGCTGTTGCTTCCACGCCTCGGCGCGGGTCCGGGGGCGCCACTGGCGGCGTTTCAAGCTGCGGCCGCTTGGGTGGGCGAAAACAGGAAAGCAGCGATTTCATGTGTCAAGCCGGCAGCGCTCACGCGTGCACTTTCCTTCTGAAAACCAGGTGGGTTCCAACGCCTTATCGGCTCGCCCATCTACCGGCTTGAACACGGCTTGCACAATGGCGCCCAATCCTATGCGCCGGCCTGTTGTCCCCACGCTGAAAATTCGCTTGTTCATTCGCAGGCGGCGCCTGCGCGTGCTGACTTTCGTGGGCTACTCGGGCGCCGGCTACGCGCACCCGGCCGTTCTGCAGCGGCAGGCGCGTCGCGTGCTGGCGCAGCACGATGCAGCCACCACGGTGGTCAACATCGGCGCCACGGCCGCCGGCATTGGCGTGCTCTATGCGCTGGCAAAGCAGCTGGGCTTTCGCACGATGGGCATCGTGTCGACGCAGGCACAGGCGGCGGGCCTGCCGTTGTCCCCTGCGGTGGACAAGGTGTTTTGGATCGCGGATGCCGCATGGGGCGGCGTGTTGCCTGCGTCGCGCCGGCTGTCGCCGACTTCGGCGGCGATGGTCGCCTGCAGCGACGTGATGGTGGCCATCGGCGGCGGCGTGGTGGCGCGTGACGAGCTGTCTTGGATGCACCGCTGCGGCAAGCCGGCCTTGTTTTTTCCTGCAGAGATGAACCATGCGACAGCGCTGGCAAAAGCCGCAGGCTCGGGCGCTCGCGCACCGGTCGACTTCCGCGGTGCCGCCCACCGGCTGCGTCATCTGCGGGGAATGCGGCAGGTGCAGCGACTGCAGCACATGCAACAGCTGCAGCAACGACAGCACTCGCCACCTGCAAAGCCCAACGGTTTGTCACAGCGGCGTCATCGGCGTCGTGCAGGCTTGCACGCTTTGCCCACCCTTCTTTGAACTGTGGCGCCACGGCCTGCCAGCCGGTGGGCCGAACAACATAAACTAATTTGATGAGCAATCACCCTGTGGTTTTGCCTGCGCCTGCAGGTGCGATGGCCACCACAACCGGCACCGCCCCGGTCGACATGGACAGTGGCCGTGATCTGGCGCCAGGGCTGCCGGCTGCGGCACTGGCAACGGCGCTGCTGGCGCCTGCCGCCCAGCCGGTTGCGCGCCCGGGCCGCCCGCCGCTGCTCAGCCGTGAGCGGTCGATTCTTGAGTTCAACCGCCGCGTCTTGGCGCAGGCACTGCGCGATGATGTGCCGCTGCTCGAGCGGCTGCGCTACATCTGCATCGTGTCGTCCAACCTGGACGAATTTTTCGAGGTGCGCTTTGCGGACTACATCGAAGCGGCCCGCGTGCCGGACGCTGGTGTTTCCAAGCACGATCTGGAAGCGGTGGCGGCCGAAGCCCACGCACTGATCAACGACCAGTACGCCGCGTTCAACGAAAAAATCATGCCGCTGCTGGGGCGTGAGGGCATCGTCATCCTCAATCACGGTGCACGCGACGCGGCGCAGCGTAAATGGGTCGACCAGTTTTTCCAGCGCCAGGTGCGGCCGTTGCTGGTGCCGGTCGGACTCGACCCGTCGCACCCGTTTCCGCAAGTGGCCAACAAGTCGTTGAACTTCATCGTGCGGCTGGGCGGTAAAGACGCTTTTGGCCGCGCCAACACGATCGCCATCGTCAAGGTGCCACGCGTGCTGCCGCGCGTGATCACCATGCCGCCCGCGCTGGTCGGCGGACGCCAGGGCTTCGTTTTGCTGACCAGCGTGATCCGCGCTCATCTGGACGAGTTGTTTCCCGGCCGTGACGTGGAGGCTTTTTCGCAGTTCCGCGTGACCCGTGATTCCGATCTGGAAGTTGATTCCGACGATGTCACCAACCTGCGGCAGGCGCTGCGAAGCGGGTTGACGACGCGGCATTTCGGCCAAGCCATCCGGCTGGAAGTTGTCAGCACCTGCCCGCACGAGCTGTCGGAATTTCTGCTGCAGCAGTTCGGGTTGCCGCGCGCGGCGCTCTACAAGGTCAACGGCCCCGTTAATTTGGTTCGCATGAACGAGTTGATCGACCAGGCACACGCCACCGATGCGCGGCAGCGCACGCCGCTGCGCTTCACGCCGCACAAGCCGCAATGGCCCGAGTCCCGCTTGCCGAGGCAGCAGTCGATGTTTGCGCGGCTGCGCAGCGGCGACGTGTTGCTGCACCACCCATTCGAATCATTCGAGCCAGTGGTGGAATTTCTGCGCCAGGCCGTTGACGACCCGGCGGTGCTCGCTATCAAGCAGACGATTTACCGCACGGGTAGCGAGTCACCACTGATGGACTTGCTGATCGAGGCGGCCCGGCGCGGTAAAGAGGTGATGGCGGTGGTCGAGCTGAAAGCGCGCTTCGACGAGGAGGCCAACATCAACTGGGCCGAACGGCTGGAGGCCGTGGGCGCGCAAGTGGTGTACGGCGTGGTCGGCCTCAAAACGCACGCCAAGCTGCTGCTGGTGACGCGGCGCGAAAGCCACGGCGGCGTGGGCGCCCGCACCGCCGGCCCGGGCACGCGGTTGCACCGTTATGCGCACCTGTCCACCGGCAACTACAACCCCAAAACCGCCCGCTTCTACACCGACCTCGGCTACTTCACCGCCGACCCGGCGCTGACCAGCGACGCCGACGCCGTGTTCCAGCAGCTTGCCAGCCTGGGCCGCATGCGCCCGCTGCGCCAGTTGCTGCAAGCGCCTTTCACGCTGCACCGCGGCATGCTGCAGCACATCGAACACGTGGCTGCTGCGGCGCGCGCCGGCCAGCCGGCCCGCATCGTCGCCAAGATCAACGCGCTGACCGATATCCCTTTGATCGAGGCGCTGCTGCGCGCGTCTCAAGCTGGCGCGGAAATCGATTTGATCGTGCGTGGCGCTTGTCTGTTGCCCCCCGGCATGCCCGGCGTCAGTGATCGCATCCGGGTGCGATCGGTGGTCGGACGATTTCTCGAGCACTCGCGCATTGCTTATTTTCGCTGGGGCCCGGCGGCGGCGGACGAAGTGCTCTATCTCACCAGCGCCGACTGGATGAACCGCAACATGTTTCGCCGCATTGAAGTGGCTTGGCCAGTGCGTGATTCGGCGCTGCGCCAGCGCGTCATCGATGAGTGCCTGATTCCCTATCTTCATGACACGTCCGACGCCTGGCTGCTTCAAGCCAACGGCAGCTACCGCCGCGCCGGCAGCGGCGGCCCCAGTGCACAAAAGGCCTTGATGCAACGCTTTCACGTGAATTGAGCCGTCAACAGCTGAATTGCCGCAATGGCTTGAAAAAAACCAGCCAAGGGCGACGCTGAACAAGTCCCCGCAAGACGGCTCGCCTTGCGGTAGGACGGACTGCAAGGCGCAAACCGCAGCCATAGCCAACGCGATGGCGAGGATTTGCAACGCCGCAGACCGCATACCGCAAGGATGCGCCGGCCGCAAGGGACTTGTTCAGCGTTACCCAAGCGCGAAGGAACGCATTTCGCTTCGCCGCCCTCTGCTTCGAGACGTCGTTTTCGCAATTCGAACCATTTGTTCGTATTGCCACCCAAACCGCGTCTCCAAAGTTGTTCAATGGACTCATTCAACCGGTGGGTCCTCGGATAGTTACGGTCAGTAAACCGTGCACAAGGCCTGCCAACAACCAGGAGGAGATGCCATGGGAATGCCCGGACTACCACAATTCAGCTTTCGCCCCCAGCCGCAATACGACGGCGCTTGGGGCGGTATTCAAGGCGGCGCGCCCGTCAATCCTTACCAGTGGACCGGCGGGCAACCGCAGATGCTGCCGCAACAACTGCCCCAGCAGCTGCTCAGCGCGGTGGGCAACCTGCTCAACACCATCGTCACCCAGCTGATGACGCGCCTGATGCCCCCGCAGGCCCAGCCATCCATGCCGCTGGTAGGCAACAACAGCAGCAACCCGCTTGGCGGCGCCCCTGGCGCAAGCGGGCCGCAGCCGACGGTGATGCCGGACCCCGCTGCCAGCCTGGGCGGCAACAGCGGCATTTCAGCCACGGGCGACCCGGCGCCTGGCGGCCTGGAAGGCGATGGCGGCACCAGCATCGAAAAACTGCTGCGCCAGATCGTCACTCAGCTGATGCAGACGCTGATGCAGATACAGACGCCGCAACAACAGCCCGGTGCACAAGGCGGCGGCGGGCCGGAGTGCGTGCCAGGCGGTGGTGGTGGGATGGGTGGCGTCGGTGGCGGTGGCCGGTCCGACCCCTGGTCCCAGATGTTTCCGACGTCACAGTCTCAACCGCAGCCCTGGAATTTGCCGCAAAACGTGCCGCCTTTTTCAAGCCAGCCTTTATTAGCCAATACGCCCGATTCGCTCAATTCGCTTTTCAACAGCATTTCCGGCCTCACAGGCCTTGACGGCGTGAGCACCACGCCGCCACCGGGCGGCGGCACCGGCATC
>JANXMO010000136.1 GCA_025354615.1 Burkholderiales bacterium
ATTCAAGTTGTATGGCTATCGCTGCGCTATGATGGTTTTTTCAATTCGCGAACTGCGAATATGCGCCTATGCGTGCCTTTGGATTGAAGCAACCTGTATTAAAGCCTCAGGACCTCATCGTTGCCCTGAAGGTAGCGATCATGAAAGGCAAACATCCCACCTTCGCAGGGATGGCTCGCGACCTGCTCATGTCGGCATCCGAGGTGCATGCAGCAGTGCAACGGTGCGTCACCTCTCACCTGCTGGAGCGAGATCACGGCTCATTCGGCGTCAACCGGGCGTCATTGCGGGAGTTCCTTCTCCACGGCGTGCGCTATGTTTTTCCGGTTGTTGCTGGCCCAGTTCTGCGCGGGCTGCCTACAGGCTCATCCGCACCACCGTTAAGCCAGCATTTTGAGCATGCCGCCGCGCTACCACTGGTCTGGCCCGATCCCAAGGGGGACGTTCGAGGCATTTCGATGTGCCCGTTGTATCCATCAGTTCCTGCCGCCTGCAGACTGGATCCGCATCTATATCAAACCCTCGCCCTTCTTGATGCTCTGCGCGGAGGGTCGGCACGAGAGCGAGAGCTAGCAGAACGAATGCTGATGGACTGCATACAGTGAACCAAGATCCGAACGTTGCTATGGTGGCGTTGGTTGTTGCAGCGCTTGGCCCGCTGGCTGATGAGCTTGTATTGGTGGGTGGTTGTGCTGTAGGCCTGCTCATAACTGACCGCGCCCGTCCTCCGGTTCGCCAAACAGTCGATGTCGATCTTCTGACAGAAGTCGCACCGACAGCAAACTATTACGCGTTCTGCGAACGGCTGAGAGCACAGGGGTTTAGAGAGCAGCCTACGGAAGAGGTCATCTGTCGCTGGGCGAAAGGCCATTTGCTCATCGATGTGATGCCCACAGATGGAACCGTCATCGGTTTCACCAACAGTTGGTACGCCGAAGCAGTCACAAGTGCCAAATTTCAAGCGTTACCCAATGGACAAGCGATTCGTCTCCTCAGCGCCCCGATGTTTATAGCCACCAAGCTGGAAGCGTTCAGATCAAGAGGTACTGGAGACTATCTCCATCACGACATGGAAGACATAGTGAGCTTGATTGATGGACGGGACACCATTGCTGACGAAGTAACCACCGCGTCGCAGGACGCCCAAGACTTCGTTGCGGACGAGTTCGATGCGCTACTGTCCGACCCAACATTTGTGGAGCGCATGAGTTGGCACTTGGCGCCAGATGAGCAGCAGGCGCGCAAAGACATCGTCATCGAGCGAATGCGACGGATTGCGGGGATCTGAGTTGATACAGGGGTGGCGAGGTCACGGCGCGGCACGAACCGCCTCGTGAAAGTTCTACTGTCGAATACGTCGTCGAGCTGCCACTCGGTGCAGCGCCTGTTGTCGTGCGCAATGACTGCTTTGTAGTTGGCAGTGAGAGTAATTCCGGTGGCGGTCGCTGGCAACACACGAAGTCTCCATGGAAGTCGCACCCCTGGCAGCAGCCGTGGATGAGACTATGCTGCGGCAGCCTTCATCACCGTATGGCGACTGGCGTGAAGTGAAGCCAACCTGAGAGCGGCTTAAGCATCAACCGCCAGTCGTTCAACCATCGCTATTGCTGGCACGATCAACTCCGCACGCTCAACCCACCAACCGCCCCAACCGCAGCCGGAGCAGCCGGTCGCAGCGCGCCGCCAGTGTTTCATCGTGGGTGACCAGCACGCAGGCCATGCCGCGTTGGCGGGCGAGCTGCAGCAGCAGGGCGAAGACGGCGTCGGCGGTCTCCCGGTCGAGGTTGCCGGTGGGCTCGTCGGCCAGCACGCAGGCGGGGTTGCCGGCCAAGGCCCGGGCGATGGCTACGCGTTGGCGTTCGCCGCCTGACAGCTGCGCCGGGCGGTGGTGGGTGCGGTGGGCCAGGCCGACCTGTGCCAGCCCTTCGGCCGCGCGGGCGCGTGCCTCGGCCTGCGGCAGGCGGCGGATGCGCAGCGGCATCGCTACGTTGTCGAGCGCCGTAAATTCGGGCAGCAGGTGGTGGAACTGGTAGATGAAGCCAACGTGGCGGTTGCGCCACTCGCCCTGCGCCCGCGCGCCCAGCGTTTGCATGTCAACCCCGGCCAGCGTGACGCGGCCCTGGCTGGGCGCTTCCAGCCCGCCCAGCAGGTGCAGCAAGGTGCTTTTGCCCGAGCCCGAGGCGCCCACGATGGCCACTGTTTCGCCTGCGGCAATCGC
>JANXMO010000660.1 GCA_025354615.1 Burkholderiales bacterium
GATGTTGCAGCGGCACGCGTCCACCGATGGACTCGGGGCGACTGGCAACTGTTGCCATTGCTGTTGCGGGCGGGACACTACCGCATCGGTGCAATCGACCGCTGGAAAATGGTCGTCAACCTGCGCCGCTCACTGGTTGCACCGCTGTCGCTCAGCTTGTTGTTGTTGAGCTTGCTGTGGCCCGTATTTTCCCCTTGGGCTGTACTGGGTTTGATTTTTACGGCTTTTGCGGGTGGCCCCTTGATGGGCGCCATAGCTGGCTTTGCGCCGAGCCGGGATGACATTGCCAAGCAGCATTTTTACCGCGAAGCGGCCGTTGACGCGGTGCGCGCTGTCACCGGCGGCCTGTGGCTAATGGCGCAGCTCGTGCCACAAGCACTGCTGCAAAGTGATGCCGTTATGCGGGCACTTTGGCGCACTTTTGTCAGCCGCCGCCACCTGTTGCAATGGATGCCGGCAGCAGCAGCACAAGCCAATGCGCCAGTGGGCTGGCGTGCGGTGTTGTACCGCCACCGCCGTGAGCCGGCATTGGCAATCGCCCTGCTTGTTTTGCTGTTGAGTGCCGAGACTTCTCATCCAGGCCTGGCCGCGTTGCTGTGCCTGATCTGGAGTGCTTCACCGCTTTGGACATGGTGGGCCAGTACGCCCCAAGTCCGCCCCGCGGAAGGTAGCAGTGATTTATCACCAGCGCAGCGGCTGCATTTGCAAGAGCTGGCTCGTGATACCTGGCGTCTGTTTGAACGCTGTGTGACAGTGCATGAGCACTATCTGCCACCTGACAATCTGCAAACTCGGCCGCATGACATGGTGGCCCATCGGACTTCGCCTACCAATATTGGCTTGTACCTGTTGAGCACTTGTTGTGCTCGCCACTTTGGTTGGATTGGTACGCAGGACTTGTTGGCTCGACTGGAAAACACTTTGGCGACGCTGGCTATGTTGCAGCGTTACCGTGGGCATTTCTTGAACTGGTATGACACACAAGCAGCAGCGCCCTTGCTGCCGCTGTATGTTTCTACAGTTGACAGCGGAAATTTCAGTGCGCACCTGCTTGCCGTTGCGCAGTCGTGCCTTGAACTGGCTCGGGCACCGTATGACGTCTCGGCAAACGAAAAAGCAATGGCAGCTTCGCAGCTGCGGCTGGACGATTTGAGGCGATCGTCCCATTCAGCGGAACAAGAAGAAGCGATGGGCTGGTGTGAAGCAGATCATGCTGCTTTGGTTGAATCCATGCGGCGTGACCGCGCCGTTTGCGTCGCGGGTCGTGATGAAGCTTTTTTTGAAGCCACTCAACGTTTGAAAGCCGTTGCCAAGACATGTCAAGAATTGGCTTGGGCGCCCGACTACAGCTTTCTCTATCACCGCAAGCGGCGTCTTTTCCACATCGGCTTTCGCGTCTCCGAGCAACAACTGGACGCCAGCTTTTATGACTTGCTGGCGTCAGAGTCCCGCCTCACCAGCTTGCTGGCAATTGCCAAAGCCGACGTCCCGGTTGCCCATTGGTCAGCATTGGGGCGGCCGTTTCATACGCTGGGCAGCGATGTTGGACTGCGGTCCTGGTCAGGGTCGATGTTTGAGTATTTGATGCCGTCATTGGTTATCAATGAACCTCGCGGCAGCGTGCTCTACAGTGCCTGCATCACAGCAGTGCGTGAACAAATTGCGTTTGGCCTGCAGCGGGAGGTGCCGTGGGGCATTTCCGAATCCGCTTACGGGGCGGCTGATCACACGCTTGCTTATCAATACGCGCCGCAGGGCGTGCCCCGCCTGGCCTTGCGCCGAACGCCACTCGACGAATTGGTGATTGCGCCGTATGCCAGCGGGCTGGCAACCATGGTGCTGCCAGAAGCCGCTGCTGACAACTTCAAGGCCCTTGAAAAGTTGGATGCGCGTGGGCCTTATGGTTTCATGGAAGCGCTTGACTACACACCGTCACGGCAGTCAGGGACGGCCACGCCGATACGGGTCGAAACCTATATGGCTCATCACCAAGGCATGACGATCGTGGCGCTCGCGAATGTCCTGTTGGATGATGCACCGCGCCGTTGGGGCATGGCCGACGCCCGGATCGAGGCTGTAGCCTCACTGCTGCATGAACGTGTGCCCCGTGAGGTGTTCGGCGCGCGTACACCACGGCTCAGCCCTGCGGCACCGCTGTCAACCCAACGCTCACAAGGCCTGCAGCGCGAATTGGTGCCGGGTCTGTCTGCCATCGCACCCACCCAGTTGTTGTCGAATGGCCGTTATACGGTGTCGCTCCGCGCCAATGGGGCGGGTGCCAGCCATTTCGGGGCTGCCGGCATCAACCGCTTTCGAGACGATGCGTTGCGCGATGCTTATGGAAGCTTCTTCTATATCCGCTGGGACCGCCAGCCGGAAGCCGTCTCGTTGACGCAGCACCCAGCGCCTGACGCAAAAGCCGACTACCGCGCAACTTTTCACTCCGATCGCGTGTGCTTTGATGCTTGCTGGCAGGAATTGCGCACGCACATCACCGCCTGGGTCAGCCCGGAAGATGACATTGAATTCCGCTGTGTCGAAGTCCATAACCTGAGTGATCGCCCCATCGAAGTGGAGCTGCTGTCTGCCTTTGAGCCCACGCTGGCAGACGACCGCGCAGACGAAGCGCACCCGGCTTTTGGCAATCTGTTTCTAAGCGCTCGGTGGGATGCTCAGCACCGTGCGTTGCATCTTGAGCGCAAACCGCGGTTGCCAACCGAGCGTTCGCTGCATGCCGCGCATTTCATTGCCAACGCACAAGTTGATGGCACCCCCTGTGAGCCGATGGTGCGTGTACAGACAGATCGCCGGCGCTGGCTGGGCCGAAACGGCTGTCATGAACGGCCAATCGCCACGCTTGATACACCACCCGCAGACGGCATTTTGGAAACCGGGCTTGATCCTGTTGCCGCCCTTTCCACCCGGCTCCAAATCACGCCCCGGGGCAAAGCGCGTTTGACGTTTTGCACCGCCGCGGCAAGTGATTCGGCAACGCTGGATGCGGTGATCGACAAGTACCTTCAGACCAGTCATGTGGACCGTGCTTCACTGATGTCCGCCACGTTGTCGGGCATCCGGTTGCGTGAACTGCGCATGGGCGCAGACACCTATACGGCCATGCAGACGCTGACCACCGCGCTGCTGCTGAGTTTGACCCGCCCGGGCCGCACGCTCGCACCGTCGGCCACAGCCAACCTCGGCACAGCACCGGCGCCGCTGTGTAACCGGCAATTGCTCTGGCGTTTCGGCATTTCAGGCGATCGGCCGATTTTGCTGGTGTCGGCTGGTGCTCCGCAGGGCATGGCGATGTTGCGTGCGTTGGCACAGGCGCTGCAACTGTGGTCTTGGGGTGGCGTGGCTTGCGACTTGGTCATCATGAACGCAGAGCCCGCTTCTTATCTGATGGCACTGCAACCCGAACTGGCAGCATTGCGCGAACGCCATGCCGCAGCCAGCATGGCGCCGCCGGGCGTTGCTGCATGTGGTTTTTACGTGCTGCGACGTGAAGAACTGGGTGAAGCCGAACTCGCTACGCTGCGGACATTGGCACGGGTGCGCCTGCATGCGGATGGCCGGCCATTGGCGCATCACATACGCGAATGGATTGAACGGCATGAGCAAGCTCTGGAACAGCGACATGATGTTTCCAGCACACCCGTCGTCGCCAAGGGCGCTACACCCCAAGGCAGCAGCGCGCCTGTGGGTGAGTTTGATGGCAGTACCGGCGAATTTCGTTTCAGTATCAGTGCACTGCAACGCCCATTGCGGCCGTGGGTCAATGTACTGGCCAATGCCGACTTTGGCGCGCAGATCTCAGAAGCTGGCGGTGGCTACAGCTGGGCGGGCAACAGCCGTCTCAACCAGTTGACACCTTGGTCCAACGATCCGGTGGCTGACACGCCTGGCGAATGGTTTTTGTTGCAAGACTTGAAAACCATGCGTGCATGGAGCCTTTCGCCCTCAGCGTGGGGCGACAGCACCGCGTCTTACCGCGTGGCACACGGGCAGGGCTATACGCAGATTCAGCACCGCAGTGTGCAGACCGCAGGTGAGTTGGAAGTCACCGCAACGTGGTGCGTCGATCCCGAATTGGCGGTGAAGCAGGTCAGCATTCGACTCGTCAATCGAAGTCAACGAACGCTGCGGCTACGTACCATCGGCATGGTCGAATGGGTGATGGGCGCCAACCGCAGCGACCGTGGCACCGCCGACACACAAGCTCATTCGCAACGCTTGCCCAGCAACCCGCAGGGAGGCAACCCTCAGCGTTTGACGACGTTGCTGTGTACGCAGCGCGACCATGCAGCCGGTTTTGGCAGTGGGACGGGCTTTTTTGCAATGGCCACCGCCCCCACGCAGCAAGACGATGCGCCCGACTGGACCTGTGACAGGCGTGAGTGGTTCGACGCCCGCGGCCGCCTGATCGTGCCGGACCATTTGGGCCAGCGCAGCGGTGGCGGGCTTGACCCCTGTGCCGCCATAGCCAGCACGGTAACTCTTGCCAGCGGTGAAACGGCAGAACGCGTGTTCCTTTTAGGTTGGGGCAAAACGCCTGAAGCCGCGCAAGAACTGGCGGCTTTGGCGACGGCAACATCGGCTGCGCAACGCCTGCAGCACAGCCGGGCGGCCTGGGACACCCTGTTGAACGCAACGACTGTCAAAACGCCGGACCCGCTGTTTGACGCGCTGGTCAACCGCTGGCTGCTCTATCAAACGTTAGCGTGCAGGCTGTGGGCCAAAGCAGGCTTTTATCAAGCCGGTGGTGCGTTCGGCTTCCGTGACCAGTTGCAAGATGCCATGGCGCTGGCGTGGAGTGCGCCTGCGGTGCTGCGTACGCAAATCATCCTCAACGCGTCACGTCAATTTGCAGAAGGCGACGTACAGCACTGGTGGCATGCACCCACCGGCGCCGGTGTGCGTACGCATTTCAGTGATGACTTGCTGTGGCTGGCTCATGCAACGGTTCATTACCTCAGCAGTACCGGTGACGAAGCGCTGCTCGATCAAGAAGTGCCTTTTCTTCAAGGACGAACCATTGACGAAGGCGCGGAAGACGCCTACTTCACTCCAGAACACAGCGAACAACGCGGCACGGTGTATGAGCACTGTGCTCGCGCGATTGACCGCAGCCTGGCGGTCGGCGTACACGGCTTGCCATTGATGGGCACTGGTGACTGGAATGACGGCATGAACCGCATTGGTCACGAAGGGCGCGGCGAGTCCGTCTGGTTGGGTTGGTTTCTCTGCCATCTGGTCAACAACTTTGCGCCTATTGCCCGGCAGCGCAATGACAGCGCACGTGCCGAGCGCTGGGAAGCCAGTGCGCAAGGTTGGAATGCCGCGCTGCACGGTGAAGGATGGGACGGCTCGTGGTTTCGCCGTGCGTTTTTCGATGACGGAACCCCTTTGGGCTCCGCTGCCAACACCGAGTGCCGCATTGATTTGATTGCACAGGCTTGGTCAGTGCTGTCCAAGGCGGGTCAGCCCGAGTACCAGCGCAAGGCGATGGCTGCAGTGCAGGAGCATCTGGTCGATAGTGAAACAGGTGTCGTGCGTTTGCTCGATCCTCCACTGGCCAAACAACAGCCCAGTGCCGGTTATATCCAGGCTTATCCTCCTGGCGTGCGCGAAAACGGCGGGCAGTATGCACATGCTGCCGTTTGGGCATTGATGGCACAAGCGCAACGCGGAGAAGCGCAAGCCGCCTGGTTTACCTTCACGTGTTTGAGTCCAGCCCACCGTTCGGTGAATCCGTATCAAGGATCGGTCTATGAGCTCGAACCGTATGTGATGGCTGGAGATATTTACACCCAACCTCCCTATGCCGGGCGCGGCGGTTGGAGTTGGTATACCGGTTCGGCAGCCTGGCTGCACCGCGCCGCCATTGAATCACTGTTCGGTTTACAACAAGGGCCTGAACACCTGAGTTTTGCCCCCTGCTTGCCGTTGCATTGGCCACAGGCGGAATTGACTTTGCGCCGAGACAAGGCTGCCATGCGCTTTGTCTTTCTAAGAACCTTGCCGCCCGACTGGTCGCAAAAAT
>JANXMO010000162.1 GCA_025354615.1 Burkholderiales bacterium
GCAGTCAGCGCTGCCGCCAGTGCGCCTTTGGGCTCACCGCCGCCCTGGGGCTTCATGCAGTTCCAAAAAAAGCTGTGGTTCCACACTTGGGCGGCGTTGTTGTAAATGCCACCCGAAGCATTTTTGACGATGTCTTCCAGCGCTAGGCTCTCAAACTCGGTGCCTTTTTGCAGATTGTTCAAATTGACGACATAGGCATTGTGGTGCTTGCCATAGTGGTATTCGAGCGTTTCCTGGCTCAGATGAGGTGCCAATGCGTCAAGCGCATACGGCAAGGGAGGCAGTGCGTGTTCCATGGTTTTTCCTTTCAATATTCGTTTCTAACGGGGCCTGCGCCGGTGGTTTAAAAAGCAGCAGCAGGTTGTCGATTCATTGTAGGGTTGCCGCTTCGGCGCCTTACGAGGGCAAGCGGGGGTGCAAGGCGGTAATACACGCCTGTGCCTCGCCATCGGCAAGCACCGCTTTCACGGTTTGGCCAATTACCAGTTGCGAGGTATGTTGAACCGGCAAGCCTTCGGCGTTGACTAGCCAGGCATAGCCTCGCTTGGTCACGGCTTTCGGATCAACGGCTTGTAGCCGGGTGGCCCACTGAGCCAAGTGATGGCCATAGCTCAGCAAAGAGCGCGATGCCGCATGCGTCAAACGCAAGCCGGTTCGCTGCAGGCGCTGCGCCTGTCGTGCCGGCGCCGCCACAGCGGCGTTTTTCAGCCGGTGGCTCAGCAGCTGCAGCGCATGCCGTTGGCTGCGCAGTGCGTCCGCAGGGCGCGCCAGGCGCAAAGCACTGCGGTCAAGCCGCTGCGCATGAAATTCCAGCCACTGCTGCACCCGGCGGCGCAATGCCACATCCAGCAGCTGCACGTCATTGCGCAGCGCGGCGGTGGGCGATACGGCCAGCTCGGCCGCCGCGGTGGGCGTGGGCGCTCGAACATCGGCCGCAAATTCCGCCAGCGTCACATCGGTTTCATGGCCAATGCCGCACATGACCGGCACGGCACAGGCGGCAATGGCGCGAACCACCCGCTCGTCATTG
>JANXMO010000198.1 GCA_025354615.1 Burkholderiales bacterium
CCCCCGCATTCGCCGCACCAGCGCCTGCTGCCGCTGCATCCTCTGCCGGTGGGGTGGTGGAGGTGTTTGTGCCCGACATTGGCGACTTCGAACTGGTCAGCGTGATCGAGTTGTTTGTCAAACCCGGCGAAACCGTGAAGGTCGATCAAAGCCTGATCACGGTGGAATCAGACAAAGCGTCGATGGAAATTCCGTCGTCCCATGCCGGCGTGGTGAAGGCGCTGAAAGTCAAACTGGGCGACAAGGTGAGCGAGGGTTCGGTGGTGCTGGAGTTGGAAAGCGGCGCAGCGTCTAGCAGCCCGGCATCCGCAAGCACGGCGGCACCGTCCGTTGCCGCAGCGCCGCCTGCTCCAACCCAGACAGCGGCCGCGCCTGCTGACGATCCCGCGAAACCCGCGGTTGGCGTCCCGTCAGCCGAACCGGTTGAATTACGGGTGCCTGACATTGGCGACTTCGACGAGGTTGCCGTGATCGAGGTCTTCATTCAGCCGGGTGACAAGCTCAAGGTCGAGCAAAGCCTGCTTACCGTTGAAAGTGACAAGGCGTCGATGGAAATTCCTTCGTCGCACGCGGGCGTGGTGCAACAAGTGCACGTCAAGCTGGGTGACAAGGTGCGCAAAGGCAGTCTCGTGGCGTCGTTGCGCCCGGCCGAAGCGGCAGCGTCCGTGGCAGCACCGCCGGCTGCCACACCGCGTGCGGACCACACGGAAGCTCCTGCAACATCACCCGCCACTGCCCGCCCGGCACCCACCGCAGCGCTGCCGGCTCAACCGCCCGCCAGCGCCAGTGCCGCGCTGCCGCATGCGTCGCCCAGCATCCGCAAGCTGGCCCGCGAGCTTGGTGTGCCCTTGGGCGAAGTCAAAGGCAGCGGTCCGAAAGGCCGCATCACGCATGACGACGTGCAGGGCTTTGTGCGCCACGTCATGGCGGGCAGTGTGCAAACACAGGCGGCGCGTGCCGCAGCACCGGCTGCCAGTGCCACAGCGTCCAGTGGCCTGCCGGGTTTGCTGGCTTGGCCACAGGTCGATTTTGCCAAGTTCGGCCCGGTTGAACGCAAGGATTTGTCGCGCATCAAGAAAATCAGCGGTGCCAATCTGCACCGCAACTGGGTGTTGATTCCGCACGTCACCAACCATGACGACGCGGACATCACCGAGCTGGAAGCGCTGCGCGTTCAGTTGAACAAGGAAAATGAAAAATCGGGCGCCAAGGTCACGATGCTGGCTTTCTTGATCAAGGCCAGCGTGGCGGCACTGAAGAAATTCCCGGAGTTCAACGCGTCGCTCGACGGCGAGCAAATTATCCTCAAACGCTACTTTCACATCGGCTTCGCAGCGGACACGCCGAACGGGCTGATGGTGCCGGTGATCCGCGACGCCGATCAAAAAGGCGTCTTCCAGATTTCGGCCGAAATGGGCGAGCTGGCGAAAAAAGCCCGCGACGGCAAGTTGTCGCCGGCGGAAATGACCGGCGGCTGTTTCTCGATTTCCTCACTCGGCGGCATTGGCGGGCGCTATTTCACACCCATCATCAACGCCCCTGAAGTGGCCATTCTGGGCGTGTGCAAAAGCAGCACCGAGCCGCGTTGGGACGGCAAGCAGTTCGTGCCACGGCTGGTGTTGCCGCTGAGCCTGAGCTGGGACCACCGCGTGATCGATGGTGCCGCGGCGGCGCGTTTCAACGCTTATCTGTCGCAAATTTTGGGCGATTTCCGCCGCGTGCTGCTGTAGATGCAGCAGCGGCTTTTCAATGAATTTTTTGCAGACCAGAAAGTACCCATGGCCCTGATTGACGTCCAAGTGCCGGACATCGGCGATTTCAAGGATGTGGCGGTGATTGAGCTGCTGGTGCAGCCCGGGGACACGGTGGCGGTCGACCAGTCCCTGCTGACGGTGGAGAGCGACAAGGCGTCGATGGAAATCCCGTCATCGCATGCCGGCGTGGTCAAGGCGCTGAAACTCAACGTGGGCGACACCGTCAACCAAGGCTCGGTGATCTTGTCGCTGGAGACGGCGGCGGCCCAGGTCGGCGAGGTCCGGCGGCGGC
>JANXMO010000217.1 GCA_025354615.1 Burkholderiales bacterium
GGGTGGCGGCGGCAAGCCGGCGCCGCGGCAACGGCGCCAGCAGCAGCGGCCGCACGCCGGTGCGTTGCAGCTGCCGGGCAAAGTCGATCCAACGCTGCTGCACCGCGCTGCTGCTGGCATACAGCCCGGCGTCGCCGAGCACCACCACCGCGCGGGCCTCGTGAACGGGCGTCGTGACAGGCCGGCCGTCAGTGCCGCGCAGCCGTATCGGGTCGCCATCGCTGACCAGCACCCGCACGCGCGCTCCCAGCGTTCGTTGCAACTGAATGAGCACCGGCACCAGGTCATCCTGCAACGGGCGCAGGGCGCGGCCGGCATCCAACACCACTGACACCCGCGCTGGCCAGCGCGGGCGGCGCAGTGCCGGCAGCCGGGCCAGCGGGCGGGCCAGCGCCAGCCAGTGCACCAGCTGCGGAATGTCGGGCTGGTTCAAGGGCTGCTCGCGCGCCAGCGTGCGGCGCAGCAAGGCTGCCAAACGCGGCGCCGGCACCAACGGCGCGGTGGCCGACGGGCGCTGCTGCGGGTCGGCCAGCACCGCCGGTAGTGCAACGGCACGGTGATCGGCCAGCCAGCCCGGAGGCGCCCAGACGGCGCCCGGCAACGGCGGCGCAGACCGCTCGGCCGCGACCCGCCACAACTGCGGTGCCGCCGGCACCGACCGCGGTGGCGGCGCGGCCGCGGCATCGAGTTCATCGGCCGGCTCCGCTGCCAGCGGCACGACAGGCGGGGCCGAGGGCGCCATGCCGGCGGACGAACGCTGTGCCGACCGGCGCACGTAACCCACTGCGCGCGCCGCCGCATCGGCCTCGTGCGGCGCAGCGCGCGCCAGCACGTGCAGCAAATCAGCCAGTGAAACGACTCCACGCGGCATTGGCCAGCCCCGGTTCGGTCAGCCGCCGCCGGGCAGCGATTTGTGCAGCGCGAACTGCTTCAACACGCCCAGCTGTTGAAGCTGCTCTTTTGCATCGCGCGGATACAGCGTGGCCAGGGCGCGGACCAAGTCGAGGTACTCGGCCGTGCCCGGCAGGTATTCCCCTGCCGCGGCGGCATTGGCGCGGGCTTCGGCGAGTTGTTCAGCGGCCGCCCGCAGCACCGGCGGCGTGCAGCGCTCGGCCGGCTTGCGCTGGCGGCGGCGAATCAACAGCTGCTGGTGACGTTCGCCCATTTGCACCAAGTGGTCGAGCAGCGCTTGCGGGTCGGCCGGCAGCTCCAGCATCACCACCAGGCAGCGGCGCAAAAAGGCCTGCGGCAGCTCGCGTTCTTCGTTGGTCGTGATCAGCACCAGCGGGCGCGTGGCATCGCTGCAGCGCACCGGCGCGGCGGGGCCATGCGGCACCGTGAAGCCGTTGTTGGCCAGCACTTCGAGCAGCGCGTTGGGCAGGTCGGGGTCGGCCTTGTCGATCTCGTCGATCAGCAGCACGGCACGGCCGCTGGCGGCTTGCCAGGGCGGCGTGTCAGCCGCTGCCGCTGTGGGCAGCGTGAAGGGCGGCGGCCCGGCGTCTAGCGCCTGCGCCCACTGCGCCTGCGCGCCGGCCCAGTCGTAGGCCCACCACAACGCCTGCGGCCGCACATAGCGCAGGGCCGGCTTGACGCCGCCGGGCGAAGCGGCATCGCCCAGCCGGCCCACCGCATCGAAGCGCCATTTCAAATCATCGGCCTCGGTGCGGCCATCGATCACCAGCGACAAAAAAGGCCGCCCGGCGAAGGCCGCGGCGGCGCGGGCCGTCTGGCTTTTGCCGACGCCCGGCGCGCCGCGCACCAGCAGCGGCCGCCCGGCCGCTTCAGCGGCACGCAGCGCAGCGGCGGTAACGGCATCAAAGCGGTGGATCGACAGCGGCCAGGTGCCGTCGGCCTCGATTTCGATATCACGGTCGGTGGCGTAATCGGGAATCAGCGTGTCTGAAAGGAGCGTCGTCATTGGATTTTCTCGATTTCCAGCAAGATGGCGTAGACCAGGGTGTTGAGGTTGGCCTCGTCCACATGCAGCACCTCGCCGCCCTGCCCGGTACGGGCCAGCGCC
>JANXMO010000225.1 GCA_025354615.1 Burkholderiales bacterium
CGCCCATGTCTTTGCAGGCCAAAGAAAACATGGGCGAGACGCCCATGCCACTTCAAATCCGCATGAACACCCCGCGCCGAAACAGGAATCTCGCCAGCAGCAACACCATCAACAGCGCCACGCCCAATTGGGTCACTTCAGCCCACGGCCCGACGGCATGCGCCACATTCCCACCCACGAAGCGATTGGCGAACTTCGGAAATTCAAAGATGTTTTCCAGCATGTACAGGGTGATTGCATTCATCCCGATCCACAAAAATGGCAGTGTCCAGAACCGCACTTTCCAGACATCGATCACCATATAAAACAGCCCGAGAAGCACCGCACTGTATCCGCCGGCGACAAGTACGAACGAAGAGGACCATATCTTTTTGATGACCGGGAATTTCATCGGCGCAAGAAATGCAAGCTGCGAGTTGAGCAGCGCGGCACGGCTGAGGTTCCGCTCAATCACGTCTTCGTCCTGCAGTATCTGCAACACCGTCAGCGCCGCGCGGCAGGCCAGCGCGTTGCCGCTGTACGAGTGCGAATGCAGGAAGCTGCCAGCCGCATCCTGCCCAACGAAGCTGTCGCGGATGGCGCTGCTGGCCAGCACCAGCGAGAGCGGCAAATAGCCACCGCTGATGCCCTTGGACAGGCAGATGAAATCCGGCCACAGCGGCGCATCGCCCGGCGGCGTGGCCTGCTCGAAGGCGAAGAAGCTGCCGGTGCGGCCGCAGCCGACGGCAATTTCATCGGCGATCAAATGCACGCCAAATTCATCGCACAACGCGCACGCGGCGCGCAGGTAAGCGGCGTCATGCATCGCCATGCCGCCGGCGCACTGCACCAGCGGCTCGATGACAAGCGCGGCAATTTCCTGGTGATGTGCCGAGAACAGCGCCCGCAGATCGGCCGCCGCGCGCACCGCCACTCCGGCTGGCGACTCGCCCGGCAGCGCCTGCCGCGCGTCGGGCGACATCGCGGTGAACGCTGGCATCAGCACGCCGGCATAAGCCTCGCGGAACACCGCCACGTCGGTCACCGACAGCGCGCCCAGCGTTTCGCCGTGGTAGCCCTGGCGCAGCGCAACAAAGCGGCGCTTGGCCGGCTGGCCGCGGTTGCGCCAGCTGTGGCAGCTCATCTTCAGCGCAATCTCGATGGCCGAGGCACCGTCGCTGGCAAAGAAGCAGTGGCCCAGCGCGCCCTGCGTCAATGCCGACAAGCGCTCGGCCAACTCAACCGCCGGCGCATGCGTGCAGCCGGCCAGCATCACATGCGGCAGGCGGTCGAGCTGGTCTTTCAGCGCGGCGTTGAGGCGCGCATCGGCGTGGCCGAACAGGTTGACCCACCAGGAGCTGGTGGCGTCGAAATAACGCCGGCCTTCCATGTCGTGCAGCCACGGCCCCTGGGCGCTCGCGATCGGCAACGGCAGCAGCGGCTCGGCGCGCAGCGGCGTGCACGGGTGCCAGACATGGCGCAGGCTGCGGCGCTGCCAGTCGGCGTTGCAGCGGCTCATGGTGCGTGGTGCGTGGTGGCGCAGCGCGGCTCAGCGCCGCGTCGTCAGCCCCAGCCGCGTGAACAACGCGCGGTCGCGCTCGGCCTGCGGGTTGCTGGTCGTCAGCAGGCGGTCGCCATAAAAAATCGAGTTGGCGCCGGCGGCAAAGCACAGCGCCTGCAGCGCATCGTCCATCTGCTCACGCCCGGCCGACAGCCGCACCATCGTCTTCGGCATCGTGATGCGCGCCACCGCGATGGTGCGCACAAATTCGAACGGGTCCAGCGGCTCGGCATTCGCCAGCGGCGTGCCGGGCACCGCCACCAGGTTGTTGATTGGCACCGACTCCGGGTACGGGTCGAGGTTGGCCAGCTGCGCGATCAGCCCGGCGCGCTGCGTGCGGGTTTCGCCCATGCCGACAATGCCGCCGCTGCAGACCTTGATGCCGGCACTGCGCA
>JANXMO010000254.1 GCA_025354615.1 Burkholderiales bacterium
ATTGGCGACGTCAACACCCACGTCGACAAAAACGTACCCGGCCCGACCAGCAATGCGCATGAACCTGTCAAACCGGCTGAAGTGCAAGCGGACACAGCCGTGGATGCTGTCGAGATGACGAACAAAGTCGGGGTTTTGCAGGGCCTGGGCGGCGGTATCGGTCTGATGCATCCCTACGGAGTGAACTGCTGCGACGAAAACTCGGCGTTGATGGCCGGCCTGGCTTATGACGCCAACACCCGCGACCAAAGGCCCGACTTGCCCAACACAGCCGGCTCTATCGGCCAGACGGTGCAAACGTTCTGGTTGGACGTGCTGGAATACCAGGTTTACAGGCCAAACAACCAGTACTACCTTGCCACCAAGTTCGGCGGCTTCAAGGTGCCAGGGGGCTACAACTCGGCAACCGCCACAACAGCGTTGCCCGACAATTTGTGGCACACCACCAATGACACGGTGGGCACCGGCGCCGCACAGCAACCGCGGCCTGACAACTATTTCGTTGCGTCACGGCCCGACTTGATGGTTGATGGCTTGAGCAAGGCGTTCGCCAGCATTGCGACGCAGATCAAGGCCTTCTCGACGTCGTTCTCCACCTCGCTGCCTCAGGTGTCTTTCACCAACAACGGCAGCTACAGCGCCTCGTTCGACTCGGACGGCTGGACAGGCGAAATCATCGCCAACCAGGTGGCATTCGACCCCACCACGGGTGCCGCCACCAGTAACGAAGCCTGGCGCTTCAACAGCAAGCTGGATGCGCAGACGGCCACGACCGGCTGGGACAACAATCGCAACATCGTGACCTGGAACAACGGCGGCAAACCGTTTCGCCATGTGCAGCTCAGCGCTGCCCAGCAATCGGCGCTCGACACGCCGCTGCGCGCCGGCGACGACGGCCCGGACCTGCTCAACTACCTGCGCGGCGACCGCACGCATGAACAAAATTCGACCGCCAACGGCAGCAGCCACGCTTACCGCACACGGGTGAAGCTGACGGGCGACATCATCAACTCGAAAGTCAACCCCGTCAGCGGGCCGAACCTGCCATTTTCAGATGCAGCCAACCCGGGCTACAGCGCCTTTAAATCGAACTGGGCCAACCGCCCGGTGATGGTTTATGTCGGTGCCAACGACGGCATGCTGCACGCCATCAACGGTGCGCTGAGTGGCGCCGATGCCGGCAAAGAAGTCTTTTCTTACATTCCCTTGGCGGTGATCACCGGCCCGAGCGGCACCGCCTCGGTGGACGGCGTGGCAGCGCTGGCAAACCCTGACTATGCGCACCGCAACTATGTGAACGCCACTGCCAACGTTTATGACATCGACTTTGGCCGCACGCCCAGCCCGACCACCGGCAGCACTGAATGGCACAGCGTGCTGATCGGCGGCCTGGGCAAGGGCGGCAAGAGTTATTACGCCATTGACGTGACCAACCCGGCCGCCATGACTTCGGAGACGGCTGTGGCGGGCAAGGTGCTGTGGGAATTCAGCGATGCCGATCTGGGCTTCACCTACGGTGATCCGGTGGTGGTGAAGACCCGCAAGTACGGCTGGGTGGTGATTTTGGCGTCCGGCTACAACAATGCCAGCGGCCGCGGTTACTTCTTCATCGTTCATCCGCGAACCGGCGCCTTGATCGAAAAAATCGGCACGGGCAGCGGCAGTGTTGCCAGCGAGGCGGGCATGGCTCACCTGAATGCGTTCTTGCTGGACCGCACCGACGGCACCGCTGACGCCGTGTATGCGGGCGACCTCAAAGGTGGCGTCTGGCGGCTCGACGTCAGCACGACGGGCGCCAGTTATGCAGCGCCCACGCAGATCGCGCAATTGAATGATGCTGGCGGAAACCCGCAGCCCGTTACCACCCGGCTGCTGATTGAAGTGCACCCCAAGAGCGACAAGCGCGCGGTGCTGGTCGGCACCGGACGTGCGTTGGACACCAGCGACCTGCCTTCCACCCAAAGCCAAAGCTTTTATGTGCTGCTGGACGGCAATGGCACCTCGTTCACCAAATCCACCCAGTTGCCCAGCGGCGTCACCTTTCCGGTGCAGCGCAGCAAGCTGGTCAACAACAGCAACCTGTTGACCGGTTTGACCCTGGGCGCCAGCGACATGGGCTGGTATGTCGAACTCGGCAACGGCGCCAACAGCATCGGCTGGCGCATGCTCACCGACCCGGCCACGTATTACGGCACGGTGGCCTTCGCCACGACCTTGCCCAACGGCAGTGCCTGCGAGCCCTCGGGCGGCAACCGGATCTATGGCGTCGACATCGCCACCGGCAAAAGCATGCTGACAGATGCGCCGACCAGCAACAGCACGACCGATCCCACGGCAGTGACGTTCATTGCCTACAACAGCAGCCTGCTGGGCGTCATCAACGACTTGCGCTTCTTCAGCGTGGGCGGCGTGGCGCGCCTGGTGGCCGGCAGCGACACCGGCCAGTTGCGGACGATCGACGGCCTGTTCGGCGTGCCAATGGGGCTGATGCGGTTGAACTGGCGCGAGCTGCAGCTGGCCGATTGATACGCCTTTTTGCAGAGCTGGTTCACGCGCCGCCAGTGGCGCGCCGGCCCGGCCGCCTGCTAGGCTTGGCGGATGCATGTCTCCTCCCTCTGTTTGGCCGGTCCGACGGCCGTTGGCAAGACCGCTGCGGCGCTGGCCGTGGCGCGCGCGCTGCGGTCCCGCGGCCAGGCGGTCGAAATCATCAGCGTCGATTCGGCGCTGGTCTACCGCGGCATGGACATCGGCACCGCCAAGCCCAGCCGCGACGAACGCGCCGAGGTGCCGCACCACCTGATCGACCTGCTGGACCCGAGCGAAGCGTATTCCGCCGCGCGCTTCGTCGTCGACGCCCAGCAATGCCTTGCGGACATCAGCCAGCGCGGCGCGCTGGCGCTGCTGACCGGCGGCACGATGCTGTACTTCAAAGCCCTGTTCGACGGCCTGGACGCCATGCCGGCCGCCGATCGCGCGGTGCGCGCTGCGCTCGATGCGCAATGCGAGCGCGAGGGGCTGCATGCGCTGTACCGCGAGCTGCAGCGCGTCGACGGGCCGACCGCCACGCGGCTGCCGCCCACCGACCGCCAGCGCATTCAGCGCGCGCTCGAGGTGTTTCGCGTCAGCGGGCAGCCGCTGTCGTCGTTTCATCAAGGCGCCTTGCGGCCACGGCCACAAGGCATCGCACCGCCGCTGATTTCACTCGAACCCAAGGACCGCGCGTGGTTGCACCGCCGCATCGAGCAGCGCTTTGCGCAGATGCTGGCGCAGGGTCTGGTCGATGAAGTGCGGGCGCTGATGGGCCGGGACGACCTGCACGCCGATTTGCCATCGATGCGCTGCGTCGGATACCGCCAGGCCTGGGCCGCGCTGGCCAGCGACGACGTCGACGAAGAACTGACCGCCCTGCCCGAGCGCGGCAGCGCCGCCACGCGCCAACTCGCCAAGCGGCAGCTGACTTGGCTGCGCAGCATGCCGCAGCGCCATGTGGTGGCTTGCGATGCGCCAGAAGCGCTGGACACCACCGTGGCCCTGGCGCTGCAGCTGGTGAGCGGAACGGCCGGCGAATGAACCCCGCGCTGCTCGAAATCAACGGGCTGGCCAAGCGCCACGGAGACGTCGCCGTCTTCGCCCACGTCAACCTGCGGGTGGCGGCCGGCGAATGCGTGGCCATCATCGGCGAATCGGGCGTCGGCAAATCGACCTTGCTGAATTGCATTGCTGGGTTGGAAACGGTGCAGGCGGGCCAGGTGCGCCTCAATGGCACCGACGTCATCACCTTGACGCCAACGGCGCAAGCGCTGCTGCGCCGCAAGCAACTGGGTTTCGTGTTTCAAGCCTTTCACGTGCTGCCGCACCTGAGCGTGGCCGCCAATGTCGCGCTGCCGCTGCTGTTGCAGCACCGCCCCGACCCGCAGCGCGTGCAGGTGATGCTCGACGCCGTGGGCCTGGGTGACGTGGGCGGGCGACTGCCGGCCACGCTGTCTGGCGGGCAGCTGCAACGCGTCGCCATCGCGCGGGCGCTGGTGCACCGGCCGCCGCTGATCCTGGCCGACGAGCCGACCGGCAACCTGGATGCAGCCAGCGCCGAGCGGGTGCTCGACTTGCTGCTGGCACAAGTGCGGCAGCAAGGCGCCGCTTGCGTGCTGGTCACGCATTCGGCGCGCGCCGCCGCGCAGGCCGACCGCTTGCTGCGGCTGACGGCCAATGGCCTGCGGGCCGAATGAGGCCGCCGCACACGGGCCATTGCAACGGCGGCGCCGGGCGGGCGCTGGTTCGAGCCCTTTCACGGTGCCAGACGCCCCGCTGATGCAAGCCGCTTTGTTCGTGCAACTGTCGTGGCCGCAATGGCGGCACCACCCGTGGCAACGCGCGGCGGCCTTGCTGGCCGTGATGCTGGGGGTGGCGCTGGCTTTTTCAGTGCAACTGATCAACGAGTCGGCGCTGAGCGAGCTGGGCACGGCCGTGCGCGCCGTCAACGGCGAACCTGACTTTCGACTGCGCGCCGCAAGCAACAGCGGTTTCGACGAGGCGCTGTACGCCCGCGTAGCCGCGCATCCGCAGGTGGCGTTGGCCGGGCCGCGCGTTGAAGGCACCGCCACGGCAGGGGCCGCGAATGGGCGGCCGCCGGTGACGCTGCAGGTGATAGGCCTCGATGCGCTGAGCGCCGCCACCTTGG
>JANXMO010000309.1 GCA_025354615.1 Burkholderiales bacterium
TGGTCGGGCCGGCGCAGCTGCAAACCCGCATCTTCACCGTCGATTACCCGCAGTTCAACCGCACCGGGCGCAGCGAGTTGCGCGTGGTCAGCGGCTCGATCACCGGCAGCGGCGGCGGTGGCGGCTCGTCGGGCGGCGCCAGCAGCAGTGGCGGCTCATCGTCAACGGGCAGCGGCGGGGGCGGCTCATCGTCATCGGGCGGTGGCGGGAGCGGCGCGGAATCCAGCCACGTCAGCACCTCGCAGCGCAACGACTTGTGGGCCGACATCGAAGCCACCATCAAGCTGCTGATCGGCGAGAAAGAAGGCCGCAACGTCGTCGTGTCGCCGCAGACCGGCAGCATTGTGGTGCGCGCCCTGCCGAAGGAAATGCGCGCGATTGCCGACTACCTCGACGGTGCGCGCCTGTCGGTGCAACGCCAGGTCATGCTCGAAGCCAAGATTGTCGAAGTGCAGTTGAGCAACAGCGAGCGCAGCGGCATCAACTGGGGCGCGTTCAAAACGGGGACCACCGCTGCAAGCGGCGGCGTCATCAACTCGGGCGCCAGCCTGGCGACTACCGGCGCGCTCAGCGGCCTGGCCAATTACCTGCCCGGCTCGGCGCTGAGCGCCCCCGTGTTGGCCGGCGCCACCGGCTCGGTGCTGGGCCTGGCGTTCCAGACGCGCAACTTTGCCGCGGTGCTCGAGTTCCTCGAAACCCAGGGCAGCACCCAAGTGCTGTCCAGCCCGCGCATCGCCACGCTGAACAACCAGAAGGCAGTGTTGAAGGTCGGCACCGACGACTTCTTCGTCACCAACGTGTCGACCACCAGCACGCCGGTCGGCAACACCACCTCCACCACGCCCAGCATCACCGTGCAGCCGTTTTTCTCCGGCATTTCGCTCGACGTGACGCCCAACATCGATGCCCAGGGCTACATCACGCTGCACATTCACCCCGCGGTCAGCACGGTGAGCGAGCGCACCAAAGTGCTGAATCTGGGCTCGCAAGGCAGTTTCTCGCTGCCGCTGGCATCCAGCGAAATCAACGAGTCGGACGCCATCGTGCGCGCACGCGACGGCAACATCATCGCCATCGGCGGGCTGATGCGCCAGAGCAGCGTCAACACCGACTCCGGCATTCCCGGCCTGGAAGGCAGCTGGCTGCACAAAGCGCTGGGTGGCCAGGCGGCCCGCATGAGCGAAAAACGAGAGCTGGTGATCCTGCTCAAACCCACCGTCATCGACGCCACCCGTGAAGACACCGAAGCCAACCGCGACACGCTGCAGCGGCTGCTGGACTGGACCGAGGGCGAGCGCGGCAGGTAAAGCAGCGCTGAAGTTGCCTTCGCTCAGCCAAGCTGCGAGGCAATAGCCATAGGTCATGCATTGCCGCCCGGCGGCAGCATCCGTGCGTTGCGCTCCAACCAGATTTCTTGCACGAACGGGTCGATGAGGCCGTATAGACCATGGCCCCGGCGCATGACCACGTTGGCCGCCATCAGCTCGTTGAGAACGGACTGGACTTCGTCCGCCCGCACTTCACGCCCGATGGCTTGGCCATAAGCCGCCAGCGACACGTTCAAAAACAGCCAATGCCAACGCGCCCAGTTGCTCGACTTTCATCAACTCGACATCCGCCGCCATGGAACGGAGCGTGCCTGCGATAACCGGCAGCGTTTCGTCCGGATCGCCTCTCGGCGGCAGCAAGACGCGGAGCTCCCGCAGGGCGCGCAACAGCTCTTCCGGCTGCGCACCCAGCGTCTGGAAAGCTTTCGTGGCCACGGCAAGGCTGGGCTGCACTGACATTCCCTCTGCCTTCAATCGGTTCAGCAGGTGCGCAACGTAATCGGCATCGAGAACGGGATAAGCAATCGACGTCGCGCCAGCAAAAGCCTGGTTGCGCCGCGCCGTCAGCTCGTTGACAAGGGCGCGATGGGAACCGGTGCCAATAAAGAGAAAGTGGCCGGGTGTGTTCGGCCTGGGGTTGATGGCATCACGCGCGGCCTTCAAGGCCAGCAGCATCTGGTTCCCTTCCTCTGACGTGATCGCGTGCTGCACCTCGTCGATGATGAGCACGACGTCCGTCTTCGCTTGATCGACGACCTGCGTGAACGCCTCGGCCAGCGTCGCGCCCCCATTGGCGCCGACCGTTTTCACCTTGAAGCCGAACTTGAAGCCGGCAACAGCGGTTTCCGCATGGCGCAACTTCTTGAGACGCTCAGCCACCGCGCCCACCGGCGTTTGCAGGTCTTCCAGCGCCTTGCGAATGGCCGTGTGCACGAGCGCCGCCGGGTTGGCCTGCGTGTTGGACCACAAATCCACGTAAATCACCTATGCGCCGGTTGCCTCGAGTGCCGGCACCAGGATGGAAAAGCGCTTCGCAAAGTCAGCTATGCGTTCGCGTATGACAAGCCACAAGTGCGGGCCGGCTGCATGATCGAAATGCTTGCCACCAAAGAGCCTGCCCAAATTACCGACCGGTGTACCAACGACCGGCAAAACACCCACCCTTTCAAACGTCGCAGCGTCTCAAGGCGGTGCTGACACACATGCGCAACCTGCGGCCTCGGCAACAGCCCGTGCGGCCGCCATGCCTGCGGCGCCAGAAGCGTTGCTTACCCGGGTAAAAGGCCTGCCGCCGTTGGCATCGTCGCCTGCTTCACGAACCCACCTGCGCCGCGCACTGAAAACAGTCGCGGCTCACGTCATCGAAACCGCAGCGCACATCGGAATGGTCGGCAAATTCTTTCAACACACCGCCACCTCCTCAACTGCACCGCCGAAGAACTGGGCGTCTCTCGACAGTCCCATACAGTTGGCCATTACCGAGAAAATGGAGCTCGACAGTCTCAAGGCTTTTCGCCAACTCAATCACGCTGCGAAAGCAATGGTTGCAGAAGTGGTGCAAAGCGTTCAAATCAACTCACCGAGCGTCTTCCATCAAGTTTTAAATGAGTTCAAGGAAGGTGGCATCTCTCATTTAAAGTGGCGGTTTCAAGGCTGAAGTGCAACACCGGGGTTATTGGATTGAGGCCGGAGCCTGATGAGAGCTGGCCAGCGTTTGAGACAAGACCTGCAACGGCGTAAGCCAGTTGTGCGTTGCACGCGGCCGGTTGTTCAAACTGTCGGCGATGCCGTCAAGATCGTCTTGACTGAAGACATTCAGGTCTGTGCCCTTGGGCAAGTACTGACACAACAGCCCGTTGGTGTTCTCGCAAGTACCACGCTGCCACGGGCTGTGCGGATCGCAGAAGTACACCGCCACCCCCGTGCGCGCCGTCAGGGCCTTGTGACGCGAGAGTTCCTTGCCCTGGTCGTAAGTCAGGCTGTGGCGCATCGGCGCGGCAATCGAGTTCAGCTTGGCAGAAAAGCCTGCCAGCGCCGAAGCGGCCGTGGCATCGGCCATCTTCGCCAGCAGCACCAGGCGGCTGGTGCGCTCCACCAGTACGCCGACCGAGGACTGGTTGCCCGCGCCCTTGATGAAGTCCCCCTCCCAGTGGCCGGGCATCACGCGGTCCTCAATCTCGGGCGGGCGCACGTGGATGCTGACCATGTCGGGAATCTGCCCGCGCCGGTCGGTACCCCGCGTGCGCGGCAGGCGGGTGCTGCGGCCCTGGCGCAGGCAGGCCACGAGCTGGCGGCGCAACTCGCCCCGGGGCTGGGCGTAGATGGCCGTGTAGATGGTTTCGTGGGACACGTGGCGCTCGGGCTCGTTGGGAAACACGCGCTTGAGTGTGGCGGCAATCTGCTGGGGCGACCACTTCCAGTCCAGCAGCGTGAGCACCACGCCCCACACGACGCTGTTCACGTCGAGCTTGGCAGCCGGCTTGGCCGCGCAACGGCGGCGTGCGTGCAGGATCCGCGCGGAGTCGCTCGTGTAGCCCAAAGACGGGCAGCTGTTGCGCTGCAACTCACGGCTGATGGTGGAGGCCGGCCGCGAGAGCACGCGGGCCATGGCCCGCATGCTCTGGCCCAGCAGCCTCATGCTGGAGATCACGACCCGTTCCTCAGGCCGCAGCTGCGTGTACGTCGTTCTTTCCTTCATGGCACCACCTTACAGGCTGTGGTGTTGCACTTCGGATTTGAGGCCACCCTTTATAAACACAGTAAGACTAGTGCAGTGTTTCACGCTGATCGGCACTCGAAACACTGCAGTAGCGCGCCTTGCCTTCAGCGATGTTTGACACGATCGGATATTGGGAACCAGTGTGTGCTGCTACCAGCCAATCGCCGAACCGTCATGGTTCAGGAAGCGCCCGTTATCGGCCGGCGTCAAGCCGGCGATGACGCGGCGCAGGTCGGCCACGCTGCGTTCAGGGCTGAGCGTGGCGCCGTCGCCGCCCATGTCGGTGCGCACCCAGCCGGGGTGGACGCTGACGCATACGGCGCGGCCTTGCAGGGCGATGGACAGGTCTTTCAGCACAGAGTTGACCGCGGCTTTGGAGGCCCGGTACAGCCAGCCGCCGCAGGAGGTGCGCTCGCCGATCGAGCCCATGCGCGATGACAGCACGGCCAGCCGCGCGCCGGGCGCCAGCCGGTCGGCCAGCAATGGCAGCACGCGCATCGGGCCCAGTACGTTGGCGTGCAGCACGGCGTCGAATTCACTGGCGGCTGGTGCTTCCAGGCCGCTGGTGCGCGGGCCGTAGACGCCGGCGACGAACACGGCCACGTCAAAGGCCGCGTTCGCGGGCGGCAACTGGGTTGCGAAACGCGCCACGCTGGCGGCACAGGTCACGTCCAACTCGATCGCGTGGGCGCCGAGCGCTTGCAGGGCGGCCAGCGCGGCTGCGTCACGCGCGGTGGCGGTGACATGGGCTCCGGCGTCCTGGTACTGGCGCACGAATTCAAGGCCGATGCCGCGCGAGGCGCCGATGACCAGCACGCGCCCGCCAGTGCTGTTGCTGCTCATCGACCCGACTCCTTTACCAAAATCGTGCCGCGGCCGATGACCGCCGGATGGCCGACGCCCACGGTGGCGCTGCCATCCAGCTGCGCCAGCACACCGTTGAGCCGCGTTTTCCATTCGACGCTGGCGACGCGCCATTGCAGCCGCAGCTCCTGGTCGGCGAAGACCGGCGCCTTGAAGGCGAAGTTCATGTTGAGGCACAGCATTTCACGCTGCACGCCGTCGCTGTTGCGCGAAAAGTGGGTGGCGAGCAGGCCCATCAAAATCGCGCTGGTGTGCTGGCCGCTGGCGATGATTTCGCCAAAGCGCGCCCGTTGCGCGGCTTGGGTATCGCTGTGCAACGGGTTTTCATCGTGGCTCAAGCGGGCGAACTCGATGATGTCGGCCCGGCTGTAGCGCACCTGCTGAACGATTTTTTCGTCAGCTGCCACCAGCCGGTGAGGGTCGGGTTTGTTGTCGTTGCTCATCAAGTGAGTGTGTCCTGCGTTGCAGCGTCGGCGCTGGTGCCGAAGCGTTTGAACGGGTCATAGGGAAACACGTCGTGCACGTCGCCCGCCAGGATGCGGTTCTGGTGAGATTGCCAAAAGGCGGCGTCCAGCAGGTCGGCATGGTGGCGCATGAACACCTCGCGCACGCCGGGGTGGCCAAGCAAGAACGGCCCGAAGGTTTCGGGAAACACGTCTTTCGGGCCGACGGCGTACCATATTTCGCCAGACATTTCTTCCTCTTCGTTGCGCGGCGCCGGCACCCTGCGGAACTGGCAATCGGTCAGGTATTCGATTTCGTCGTAATCGTAAAACACCACTTTGCCGTGGCGGGTAACGCCAAAATTCTTCCACAGCATGTCACCCGGAAAGATGTTGGCGGCGACGAGGTCTTTGATGGCGTTGCCGTACTCGACCACGGCGCGCTCGATCTGCGCCGCGTTGTTGGCCGCGGCAGCGTCTTGCAGGTACAGATTGAGCGGCACCATGCGCCGTTCGATGTAGACGTGGCAAATCACGAGGTCGCCGCCCGCCTCCTCCAGCACGCTGGAGCAGTGGTGGCGCAGCTCGGCGATCAGCTCGTCGGTGAAGCGCGCGCGGGGAAAGGCCACGTTGCTGTACTCCAGCGTGTCGGCCATGCGGCCCACGCGGTCGTGCTGTTTGACGAGCCCGTATTTGTGCTTGATCTGCTCCCGTGTGGTGTCTTTTTGCGGCGGGTAGAAGTCCTTGATGACTTTGAAGACGTAGGGAAAGCTGGGCAAATCGAACACCAGCATCACCATGCCCTTGATGCCGGGCGCCAACCGGAATGCGTCTGACGAATGCCGCAGGTGGGCCAAGAAGTCGCGGTAGAACAGGCTTTTGCCGTGCTTTTGCAAGCCCAGCGCGTTGTAGATTTCGCCGCGCGGCTTGCCCGGCATCAGCGAGCGCAGGAAGTGCACGCAAGCCGATGGCACTTCCATTTCAACCATGAAGTAGGCGTGCGCGAAGCTGAACAGCCGCAGCAAATCGTCTTCGCCGAACAGTGCCGCATCGATGCGCAAGCTACCGTGCGGCGTATGCAGCAGCGGCAGCGCAAACGGCAGGTCCCGAAAGCCGTTGACGATCTTGCCGACCACGTAAGCACCTTTGTTGCGGAAGAACAGCGCGCTCAGCACCTGGATTTGAAAATTTGCCCGTGGCCGGAAGTCGCCCAACTGCCCGGCCACTGCCTGCAACACGTGGTCCACGTCACGGCCCAAGTCGTCGAATGGCACGGCCAGCCCGAAACGCGCAGCAGCGCCAGCCAGGTGTCGCGCCACGAGGCGGGCGTTGGGTAATAGGCATGGAAAGTGGGCACGGCGGCGGTGGCGTCATCGGGCTCGATGTACTCGGTCGACACCGCGGGGCGCACGAAAATGAAGTCGTTGTGAAA
>JANXMO010000674.1 GCA_025354615.1 Burkholderiales bacterium
GGTAAGCCGCACCATGCGCCGCGTCGACCACTATTTTTTGCCCCTTGAGAGACAAATCGTTGGCAAAGGTGCTTTTACAAAATTCGATGTAACGCCCTCTTGCATCGTCAAGCCGCCGTGCCTTGCCGAGCTGCAATGAAGTGACACAGCAAGCCGGCTCGTGCAGCAAAGTTTCAACTCGCCGCTCCCAGGCATCTGGCAATTTTTCACCACGCGCCGAGAAGAATTTGACTCCGTTGTCGTCAAAAGGATTGTGCGAAGCGCTGATTACCACGCCGAGGTCAAGCCGTAACGCGCGGGTCAGGTAAGCCACGCCTGGTGTGGGCAAAGGGCCGGTCAACAACACGTCGACACCGGCAGAAGCAAAACCAGCTTCCAGAGCCGACTCGATCATGTAGCCCGAGACGCGCGTGTCTTTGCCGATCAGGACTGTTGCGCGGGCGCTGTCTTGCATCAAGGCTCGGCCCGCAGCGTGACCCAGCCGCAACATGAACTCGGGAGTGATAGGGTCTTGACCCACGGCACCCCGGATGCCATCCGTCCCAAAATAGGTTCTTTTCACTGTTGCCTCGATTGCAGTCATCTAAAGCAACATTTTCCCGCATACGGACACGCTAGGCGTGCAGCAGACCCGCGGCACGCCAGACGCTGATGGCATCGACGGTGGCGGCAACGTCATGCACACGCACGATGGCAGCCCCCTGACACAAGGAAGCAAGTGCCGCAGCGAGGCTGGCGGGAAGCCGGTCTTTCTTGACGCGCCCTGTCACCGCGCCAAGTGCGGACTTACGAGACCAGCCGACCAAGAGCGCATGGCCTTGATTCACCAACAAATCGCGCTGATGGCGAAGCAACTCGAAATTATCATCAACGGTTTTGCCAAAGCCAATTCCAGGGTCGAGCACGATGCGCGAAGCATCAACGCCCAGAGCCTGCAAAGACGCGGCGCGTTGACGTAAAAACAGGGCTACTTCGTTCACCACGTTTTGATAACGCGGCGCGTGTTGCATCGATCGCGGCTCGCTCTGCATGTGCATCAGACATACACCGCACGAGGCATGCGCCGCCACCAG
>JANXMO010000384.1 GCA_025354615.1 Burkholderiales bacterium
ATGGAAATGCTCGAGCATGTTCCAGATCCATTCTCAATTGTTGAAGCTTGTGCAAAAGTTGTTAAACCTGGAGGATGGTTGTTTTTTTCGACACTCAATCGAAATTTGAAGTCATTCGCACTCGGTATTTTGGCTGCGGAATACCTTTTAAAGCTTCTTCCTGCTGGTACCCATGAATGGGCCAAATTTATAAAACCCAATGAACTGGCACGTTATTGCCGCGCTTCTCAACTGGTTATTTTTGATACCTTGGGAATTGATTACAACGTATTAACTCAACATTTCTCGACCACTAAAGATTTAAGTGTCAACTATATGATTGCTTGCAGAAAATTAAATGAGTGACCCCATCCAATTGGTTTTATTTGATTTGGATGGCACATTGATTGATAGCTGGCCGGATCTGGCCGGCGCTGCCAATGACATGCGGCTGGCTCATGGCCTTCCAGCACTGGCTGACCAACTTTTTAGACCTCATGTAGGCCAAGGTGCTCGAGGCATGCTGAAAATTGCATTCAATACAACGCCTGAAGCTGAAAATTTCCATGGTTTGAAAGAAGAGTTTCTTCAGCGTTATGAAAAACGTTTGACGCAAAAAACGGTTTTATTTCCGTCAATTGGTTTGCTTTTGGATTTTTTAGATAACGCAGGTGTTGCTTGGGGAATTGTCACCAATAAAGCAAAGCGTTTTGCCGTACCGCTTGTGCGTGCATTAAACCTTCAGCATCGAATGCGCGTGCTAATTGCAGGCGATACAACACCCTACTCAAAGCCCCATCCTGAGCCGTTGTTTGAGGCTGCCCGACAAGCCAAAACGTCCCCTTCCAACTGTGTTTATGTGGGTGATGATTTGCGTGATATCCAAGCAGGGCGCGCCGCCAACATGCCCACAATTGCCGTCACATGGGGCTATCTGGGCGCCGGTGAGCCCGTTTCAGCATGGGGCGCTGATTACATCGTGAGTTCAACAAACGAGCTGTTGAAAGTGTTGAAACTGGCCTAAAATCATAACCAGGGGCCGACCCGGTTTCGACGCGGGTGCGGATTTGGTCTAGGGCATGTCGAGCACCAGTTCGCTCGTTAAACCACTGGAAACAAAGTAACTGCAAACGCAGATAGCTACGCCCTCGCCGCTTAAACCCGGTGAGCTTCGCAACAGTTGGTCTATGGGCTGGGCTTGAAGATTTATCTCTGAAAGCTGCGAAGTCATTTACATAGGATCGCTGTACGGTGCGTCATTCGCCATACGGTTAAATCAAGTGAATCGAGGTTTTGCTAGCGTGTTGCTGCGCGAGAAAAATCTTTAAAACCAAATCAGTCAACTAAACATGTAGAACTACCTGATGATGCCTTGCGGACGGGGGTTCGATTCCCCCCGGCTCCACCACAACAGCTTCCGCTGAAATTCAAGGAAGTCTAAAAGCCTAAGCAAATCAAATGCTTAGGCTTTTTTCTTTGTCCGCCAAGGTGCAGGAACTTCTGCTGGCTTCCGGCACTTTGTGCAGGAATTAATGCAGGACCCGCACAATTGTGGTTCCTGCACTCGGAAAGTTCCTGCATAGCGCGCGACCTAATCCCTGGCGACGTGACGATTCGCAGCATGCGGCCCGGTAACAGCGCGCAAACACTTGAATAATGGTGACGGGCTTTACTGACGCCTCTGGCTGGCGTCAACTATCTTGGCTGGTTGAAAGTGGGGAATAATTTTTATGTGATGGATGGTTAACGAGTTTTCCGCGCAGCAAGGGCGAGCCGTGTTGCGCGGCGGGTCTTCGATTGAACTGAACCGCTTTGGTTTTCGAGGAAGCTTTTTTCTTTTAAAACGTGTTCAAGATCTTTCAAGCAGCAACACCAGGAAAGCCAAGTGGACGAACTGCAGACTCGTGTTGATCCAGCGTTCGCAGTTCTTCCAAAGGCGCCGGTTCTTGTCCAGCCAGGCA
>JANXMO010000510.1 GCA_025354615.1 Burkholderiales bacterium
TTTTCGAAGGTGTTGATGCCCAGCTGGCTGCGCCCCAACGCGCTGATGATGCCGGAGGTCACCGTCTGCCCAACGCCAAACGGGTTGCCGATGGCCAGCACCACATCGCCGACCTGCAGCGCGTCGGCCGATCCAAACGCAATGGCCGGCAGCCGGCCCAGCGCAATTTTCAGCACGGCCACATCGCTTTCAGGGTCCGCGCCAACCACCTTGGCGCGGCTCTTGCGGCCATCGGCCAACATCACTTCAATGTCGTCGGCGCCGTCGATCACATGGTTGTTGGTGATCAGGTAGCCATCGCTGGAGACGATCACGCCCGAGCCCAAGCCGATTTGCTGCTGCTGCGGCTGCCGGCCCCGCTCACCGAAAAAGAATCGAAACCAGGGGTCGTTGCCGTGCGGGTGACGCGCGGACGTCCGGCTGGCGGTGATGCTGACGACGGCCGGTGCCGCGCGCCGAGCTGCAGGCGCAAAGCTCTGCGTCGCCGAAGGGCCGGGCGTTGCCGCTGGGACTGACAAAGCCGCGGGCGGAAGAACGAAAGCCGGCGCCGCCGCCTCGTGCCGCGGCAGCCATTGGGGCTTGAGCGTGGTCACGACGAACAGCGCTGCCAGCGCCACCGTGACCGCTTGAGAGAAAATCAACCAGGTTTTACGCATGGAAAACATCTATGGCCACGGCTTCGGAGATCAACAGCTACCTTGCCTCCCTGTTGGAGGTCAGTCGCTTCAAGGATTATGGGCCGAACGGCTTGCAGGTCGAGGGCCGTGGCGAGGTGCGCTGCCTGGTCACCGGCGTCACCGCCAGCCTGGCTTTGATCGAGGCCGCAGCCGATGCCGGGGCTGACGCGCTGCTGGTGCACCACGGCCTCTTCTGGCGCGGCCAAGACGGCCGCTTGACTGGCTGGTTAAAACAACGCGTGGCGCGTTTGATGGCGCATGACATCAACCTGTTCGCTTACCACTTGCCGCTCGATGCGCATGCGGTGTGGGGCAACAACACGCAACTGGGCGCCCGCCTCGGCTGGGCCGCTGACACGCATTTCGGCGAGCAGGCGCTGGGTTGCCTGGCCACGGTCGAGGCGCCTTTGACGGCAACTGGCCTGGCCGTGCAACTGGAACGCGTGCTGGCCCGCGTGCCCTGCGTATTGCCGGGCGACGGCCGCCCATTGCGCCGCGTCGCCTGGTGCACGGGCGGCGCACAGTCGTATTTCGACGCCGCGATTGCCGCCGGAGCGGATGTGTTCCTGACCGGCGAAATGTCCGAACCGCAGGCGCATTTGTCGCGTGAAACCGGTGTGGCCTTCATCGCCTGCGGCCACCACGCGAGCGAGCGCTACGGTGCCCTGGCGCTGGGTGAGCACCTGGCCGCCCACTTCGGCCTCAATCACCGCTTCATCGACATCGACAACCCGGCATGACGCCGACTTCAAGCCCCCCGCCGGCCGCACGCAGCACCTCGCGCGCGCCGATCGCGCTGACGATGGGCGACGCCTGCGGCATTGGTCCGGAAATCGTCGCGCAGCTCTTTTTGCGTGACAGCGCCCATGGGTGCTTTGTCGTCGGTGACCTGGCTGTGATGCGCCGCGCGGCTGCGCAGGCCGGCGGGCTGCTGGCAGTGGCGTGCATCGACACCGCGGCCGATGCGCTGGCGGCGCCGCCCCGCTGCATCCCTCTGCTGCAAGCCCGGCAGTTGCCGTCGGACCTGGCGCTGGCCCTGCAGGGCCAGGTCGATGCGCGGGCTGGCGCGGCGGCGGCCCGCTGCATCGAGCAGGCCGCCGCCCTGGCCTTGTCTGGCGAGGTGGCCGCGCTCGTGACGGCACCAATTCATAAAGCGGCGCTGGCGGCCGCAGGCATTCCGTTTCCGGGGCACACGGAATTGCTGCAGGCCCTGGCCACGCCGCCTGGCGGCATCCAGCCGCCGGTGCGCATGATGTTGGCCAACAACGAGCTGCGGGTGGTGCTGGTGACGATTCACCTGTCGCTGCGCCGCGCGCTTGACGCGCTTGATTTCGACGCCGTACTGCAAACGTTGCGCATCGCCCACCAATCAGCGGGAGGACGGGGCACGGCGGCGCCGCGAATTGCCGTGGCCGGGCTCAACCCGCATGCCGGTGAAGGCGGGCTGTTTGGCGACGAAGAGGTGGCGTTCATCGGTCCCGCCATCGCGGCGGCGCGCGCCGAAGGCATCGACGCGCAAGGCCCTTACGCGCCCGACACCGTTTTCATGCGCGCGCGCCACACGGCTGTGCGGCGGGGGGAATTCGACGTCGTCGTGGCGATGACGCACGACCACGGGTTGATTCCGGTCAAATACCTCGGCATCGACGACGGCGTGAACGTCACCCTGGGCCTGCCTTTTGTGCGCACCAGCCCCGACCACGGCACGGCGTTCGACATCGCCGGCACCGGCCGGGCCAGCGCATCGTCGATGCAGGCTGCGGTGGACTGGGCGCGTCGGCTGGCCAATGCCTGAAAGGCACCAAAACGCCGCTTTCAAAACGTCTTAACGGCTGGCCGTGGTGCGCAAAGCGGCCAGTTGCTTGCGCGCCCTGGCTGTGGCGCGCTCCATCAAATAGGCGTGCTCGACGGGTCGCATGCGCCCGCTCGAGCACATCCGCGCCAGCATCCGCGCGGTCACTGAAACAGTTTGCTGTGGCTCGCTGCCGCGACTGAAAACGAAGAAGCTGCGGGCGGGGCTGACATAGCTCAGCCGCACCCGTTGCCACTCGTCTTTCAGCAGCATCTGGTAGGCAAACCCCAGCTGGATGTGCTTCATCAAATCGGCGCCCGCGGGAATGCTGGCCGGGTCGGGCGCCGTCAAAGCCAGGTCAATGCCGCCGCTGACATCGGCTGGCGCCGGTGTCGGATCAGCGGCGTTGTCAACGGCCGGCGTCTCGGCGCTCAAGTCGATGTCGACACGGCTGTTCCAATCCACCGCCTGCTCTGGCACCAGCCCGACAGCCGCAGCCTCTTGCGGTGAAAAGCGCTGTTCGATGTCGGCCGAAGGCAAGGGGAATAGCGCTGCGTCGGCTTTTGCCGGCTCATCAAAGCCGTTGTGCTGCGGGCTGAACGGCTGCGGGGCGGCGTGACCGGGGATGGGGGCGGCGAACAGCGTGTCCAGTTGCCGTGACAGCATGTTGTAGTCGAGCTCGCTGAGCGAGGCGCCCTTCAACGATTCCGCATGCGAGGGCAGCAATTGCGCAAGAAATTGCTTCTTTGCAGCTTCGGACCAACCGATCAGCTGCAGTCCTTCGGCCAAGTCTTTCATCAGCATCGGCAACTGCATCAGAAAGCGTTTGCGCAGCAGCGGCGAGCCCTTGGGCTGCACGCTCATCACCATGTCGCGGCCGGCGCGGCGAAGGCGCCGCGCAAGGTCAGAGTCGCCGCCTTGGCGCTGCGTCGACAGCACCAGCGCCTGACTCCAGACCTGGCACAAAAAGCTGCGCAAATACTCCGGCATCGCCACCGGCGCCAGCGCAATTTTCAGCTGCTGCAGGTAACGCTGCTGAATTTGCAGCTCTGATTCCTTGCTTTCCAGCAGTGCCGGTGCGCCGCTGTCTTGCAATTGTTCGCGCGTCTGCTGGCTGATGAAGGCTTCCAGCTCGATGATCTTGGCGGTGTAGAGGTCAGCCTGCTCGAAGTCACCCTCGACGATTTGCTGCACGATTTCGCTCACGCGGGCAAGAAAGCGTGCGCCCGGCCCCTCTGAAAAATCCTCGAACGCACACGCGAGCGACGCAATCCGGTTGACGAAGCGGCGCACCGGGTGGCGGCGCGATGAAAAAAAACTGGCGTCAGCCAGCGCCACCCGCAACACCGGCAGCTGCAAGCGGGCAATTTGCCGCGCCATTTGCGGCGGCACGCGCGAGTCGGACAGGATCTGGTCGAACAGGCTGCCCACCACGTCGATGACCATGTGGTCCAGCTTGGCGCTGGACGCCTGCACCAGCGCTTCGCGGTGCGCGTGTATCAAGTTGACCGCCATCAAACCGTTGGCTGGCCCGGCCTGCCTGGGCCAGCCGCCGCTCACGCCTGGCAATTCGGCTGCAACAGACGCTTGCCCGCTGATCGGCGCGCTCCCTGCCGAGCCAGCCGGCCCAGCCGCTCGCCGCTGCTGAACCGGCAGCAAGGTGTCGAATTCGTCGTCGCGCGCGGTGAGTTGGCTCAGACGGTGCAACAGGCTGATCAGCTGTGGGTCTGCAGCGTTTGGCAGGGAACGGTGCGGAGGGCCGCTGCCATGAGCCAGGTGGTGGCCGGAGGCAGAACCCGACCCGGGTGTGAAATCGCTGCCATGAACCGATGTGCCAGCCGTGTGAACCGTCGCCCGGTGCGCCGCATCACCGGGCAGTGGACGCGTTGAAGCCGGTTCCTGGTGCGCCGTGTCGCCGCCGGTGGCGTGGCCTTGCACATGCAAGGCCGGCCCATCGACACCGCGAAAAGCCAGCCGAACCGGGGCAACGCGCCGGCCTCGCAGGTCTTCCACCACCGCGCCATAACAGGCCGGCATGGACAGCGCCAGCGCGGTGCCGAATTCCCGCACCAGCAGGCGCCGGGCGTCGGCATCGGCCATCAGGTGTTCGATGACCGTATTCAAAGCCTGGCCGACCACCGCGGGGCGCAGTGGGTTGCGTTCTTCATCGGCCCGGGCCAAGCCGAGCACACTGGCGATGTAGCCGGCCAACTCACGCAGTTGCGACTCGCACGCATGCGCAATTTGCTGCCCGAGACGGCTTGCCACCATGCGTCCTTCAACCTCCTGGTTGTCCACCAGGCTCAAGCTTTCCCAATCGGCTGCCTCCGGCAACGACCGCAGGGCGCTGCGCGGCGAAACCTCGTCATGCACCTGCTGCTCGAACGCATGACTGAACTCATCCAGGAATGCGTTGGCTTTTTGACGCAATTGAAGCTGGATGTCTAATAACACGTCACGCTCTGCAAGGCGCGCCGTCGAGGCCGCTGCCGCGGCCATCGTGTTCAGTACCCGCTCCAGCGCCAACGCGACGGTGGATTCAACCTTTACCACCGCGGCGTTCAAGGCATCAGCAAAAGGCGGGTGCTCGCTGCTCATGGCGCCGCAAGCCGGTCGCAAAAGCCTAGGCGCATCCATCGCGCGGCACGGCGCGGTGCTCGCCAAGTGCGTGTCTTCATTTGGAGGAAGCCGAACGCCATGTCACTTACTGCCCGAACAAAGGAAGGATTTCCAGTATGACGCCAAAGCCAAGGCCGGCGCGGTCGATTCCGCCGCCCCGGCACGAACGGGTTTGGCCCAAAACGTTACTTTTTCAAGGCGTCGCGAATTTCGCGCAACAACACGACGTCTTCCGGCGTGGCTGGCGCCAGCGGTACGACCGCCGGCTCAGCCTGTCGAATGCGGTTCACCGCACGCACCATCATGAAAATGATGAAGGCCAGAATGAGGAAATTGAGTGCAACCGTGATGAAGTTGCCGTAGGCGAACACGGCGCCGGCTTTTTTGGCTTCAGCCAGGGTCGTTGCCGTCTGCCCTGACAGCGGAATGAAGTAATTCGCGAAATCCAGGCCGCCCAGCACTTTGCCGGCCACCGGCATGATCAAGTCGCCGACCAGTGAATCGACGATCTTGCCAAAAGCGCCGCCGATGATGACGCCGACTGCCAGATCGACCACATTGCCTTTAACAGCAAATTCCTTGAATTCCGATGCAAAACCCATTGATGACTCCTGATGTGTTTGAGAAGTTTCACCTGCCATGCAGGGCGCCCGGCAGGTTGTTCGCATTGTGTCGCCCGCCGCGATGCCGGCGGGGCGATTCGCCTCGCACGCGCTGTCCAGGTACCGCTGCACACGGCGTTCGCCAGCAACTGCAACGCTCATCAGGGCATTGACACGTCCGCTAGAATCTTTGGTTGTCTCTTAATTTGTTATCAGAGCTTGAGGATCCGCATGAGTGACTCGCAAGTCGATAACGGCAAGCGCACCTGGTTGATCGCTTCCGGTTGCGCAGGTGTTGCAGGCGGTGTCGCTGTCGCCGTGCCGTTTATCAGCACCTTTCAGCCGTCAGAGCGCGCACGCGCTGCAGGCGCACCCGTCGAGGTCGACATTGCCAGCGTCAAGCCGGGCGAAAAAATCACCGTCGAATGGCGTGGCAAACCGGTATGGATCATCAAGCGCACGCCAGAACAACTGGCCTTGCTGAAAAAAAATGACCCGCTGCTGGCCGACCCGCAGTCGCAGCGCAAGGTCGATGAATTGACGCCGGCCTATGCGCGCAACGAAGGCCGCTCGATCAAACCCGAAACGCTGGTGGTCGTAGGCATTTGTTCGCACCTGGGGTGTTCGCCGTCCGACAAATTCCAGCCGGGTGCCCAGCCCTCGTTGCCAGACGACTGGACGGGCGGCTTTCTTTGCCCTTGCCATGGCTCGACTTTCGACATGGCCGGGCGTGTTTACAAAAACAAGCCGGCACCCGACAACCTCGAGGTGCCGCCGCACCGCTACCTGTCCGAAACCCGCCTTCTGATCGGCGACGACAAGACGGCTTGAGGCCGTGAGCGGCTACAACACGAGAACGCACGATGGCGACATTCAAGGAAGTTCCTGCGAACGCCGGCCCGGCCCAAAAGCTGCTGGGCTGGATTGACAACCGTTTTCCGGCCACCAAGCTCTACAACGAGCACTTGGCCGAGTATTACGCGCCGAAGAACTTCAATTTTTGGTATTTTTTCGGCTCGCTGGCGCTGCTGGTGCTGGTGCTGCAGATCGTGACCGGTATTTTTCTGGTCATGCATTACAAGCCCGATGCGGCACTGGCTTTCGGCTCGGTCGAGTACATCATGCGCGATGTACCGTGGGGCTGGTTGATCCGTTACATGCATTCCACCGGTGCCAGCGCGTTCTTCATCGTCGTCTATCTGCACATGTTCCGTGGGCTGTTGTATGGCAGCTACCGCAAGCCGCGTGAGTTGATCTGGATTTTCGGGTGCGCCATTTTTCTGTGCTTGATGGCCGAAGCCTTCATGGGCTATTTACTGCCCTGGGGCCAGATGAGTTATTGGGGTGCGCAGGTCATCGTCAACCTGTTTGCGGCCATTCCCGTCGTCGGTCCCGATTTGGCGCTGCTGATCCGCGGCGACTATGTGGTGGGCGACGCAACACTCAACCGCTTCTTCAGCTTCCACGTCATTGCCGTTCCGCTGGTTCTGCTGGGGCTGGTGGCCTCGCATGTGATTGCGCTGCATGAGGTCGGCTCGAACAACCCGGATGGCATTGAGATCAAAAACAAGCTGGGCCCGAACGGCCGCCCGCTTGATGGCATCCCCTTCCACCCGTATTACACGGTGCATGACATTTTGGGCGTCAGCGTGTTTTTGTTTTTGTTCAGCGCCGTTATTTTCTTTGCGCCTGAGTTTGGCGGCTACTTTCTTGAATACAACAACTTCATTCCAGCCGATCCGCTGAAAACGCCGTTGCACATTGCGCCGGTTTGGTACTTCACGCCTTTTTATTCGATGCTGCGTGCCATCACCAGTGAAATGATGTATGCGCTCATCGCCTGCGTGGCAGCAGCCGGTGCCTGGGTCGTGTTGAAGGCGCGGGTGGGTGGCTTGTTCAAGCTGGCGGCTGCCGTCGCGGCGGTGGTGCTGGCGACGCTGATGTTGTCGATTGACGCCAAGTTCTGGGGCGTGGTCGTGATGGGCGGCGCCGTCATCATCCTGTTTTTCCTGCCTTGGCTTGACCACAGCCTGGTCCGGTCGATGCGCTACCGCCCGCAATGGCACAAAGTGCTCTACGCCATTTTTGTTATTGATTTCGCCATCCTCGGCTACCTGGGGGTGCAGCCGCCCTCGGCGGTTGGTGAGCGGGTGTCGCAGATCGGTACTCTGTTTTACTTCGGCTTCTTCCTGTTGATGCCATGGTGGAGCCGGTTGGGTGACTTCAAGCCCGTGCCGGACCGCGTGACTTTCTCTGCCCATTGATGGAACGAGGCAGCTGCACATGAAAAAACTTTTCCGTTCGTTTTGTGTTTTCACCGTTTTGTCGCTTGGGCTGTCATTGGGAGGCTTGGCGCCCGCGGTCGCTTCCGAAGGCGGTATTGCATGGGACAAGTTTCCTGAAAACAAACTGAGTGACGTGGCGGCGCTGCAAAACGGCGCCAGGGTGTTCGTCAACTATTGCTTGAACTGCCACAACGCTGCGTTCATGCGTTACAACCGCCTGCGCGACATTGGTCTCAATGAAGACCAGATCAAGAAAAACCTGTTGTTCGCCACCGATCGTGTCGGTGACACGATGAAGGTCGCTCTCGACCCCAAGCAGGCGAAGGAGTGGTTTGGTGGTGTGCCGCCGGATTTGAGCGTGATTGCGCGCTCGCGTGCTGACATCGGCAAAGGCAGCGGCGCTGACTACCTCTACACCTATTTGCGCACCTACTACCGTGACGACACAAAGGCCACGGGCTGGAACAACCTGGCCTACCCAAACGTCGGCATGCCGCATGTTCTCTGGCAGCTGCAAGGCCAGCGCAGCGCCCGTTTCGCCGACCACAAAGACCCGCACGACCCGGAGAAAAAGGTCCATGTGTTTGAAGGCTTTGAGCAAATCACGCCGGGCACACTGACGCCAGGTCAGTACGACGAAACCATCGGCGATCTGGTGGCGTATCTGCAGTGGATGGGCGAGCCCGCTCAGGGCCAGCGCGTGCGCCTTGGCGTGTGGGTCTTGATGTTCCTAGCCGTCTTTACGCTGATCGCTTGGCGTTTGAACGCCGCGTATTGGAAAAACGTCCACTGACCAACCCGTTCGATGATGGCCGCCTCTTTCGATGGGGTGTTTTTGTACGCAGTGGCGCGCCAGATGTGGCCGTTTGCTGTGCTTTTTTTCTGCCCCCTGGGAGCTCGCCGCCATGATGGTGCTTTACTCCGGAACGACCTGCCCTTACTCGCACCGTTGCCGCTTCGTTCTGTTCGAAAAAGGTATGGATTTCGAAATCCGCGATGTGGATTTGTTTTCGAAGCCAGAAGACATTGCGTTGATGAACCCCTACAACGAAGTCCCGATTCTGGTTGAGCGGGATTTGATTCTTTATGAATCACACATCATCAACGAGTACATCGACGAACGCTTTCCGCACCCTCAGTTGATGCCGGGCGACCCGGTTGCGCGCGCCCGTGTGCGGCTGTTTTTGTTGAATTTTGAAAAAGAGCTGTTCGCGCACGTCAACTTGCTCGAGGCGCGCGGCATGAAGCCGACCGACAAACAACTGGAAAAAGCCCGCGCGCAAATTCGCGACCGACTGAC
>JANXMO010000544.1 GCA_025354615.1 Burkholderiales bacterium
GGGCTTACCCACAGATTAAAAGCGTTTTGGCGGCGGTCATTGGTGACTTGCCTTATGCCGTGGTGCAACGGCTGTCGTTGCAGCGCCAAACAGGACCGGCGGACGTGGAAGCGCAGGTTGACTTGACGCTGGCCGAGCGGCCGGTAGGCCTGCTGGCACATTAGGTCAGGTATGGCACGACCGATCAACCCGTTGCTCTGGAAGGGGCTGCTGGGCTCGCTGGTTCTCTCAGCGGGAGCCTTGTGGTGGCCGGGTGCCAATGCGCCGCTTCTGTCGGATGTGGCGCGTGTTGCCACGCCACAAGATGTTACGGCTGTTGCGCTTGCAAAAGCTGATGCTGCGATGGCGCCGACTGCTGCAGCGCCAGCTGCGCTGCCGGTGCCGCTGCCTGATGAACTGCCGCCGCCGCGCTTTGAAAAGCCGGCGTTCGACCCGTTTGTGGGCGTGGTGCCGGCTGCGCTCAAGCCTTTGCCGGTGGATGCGCCGCTGCCTGTGGCCACCGTGCTGCCACCACCGCCCCCGCCGGCCGCGCCAGCTTTGAACTACCGTTACCTGGGCCAAATGGTCAGCCCGGCCGGGGTCAAAACCGTCTACTTGGCGCGGGCTGATGTGATGGTGCCCGTGTCGACCGGCACTTTGCTGGAAGAAGGTTACGTAGTGGAAGCCATCGATGGCGAAGGCGTGCGGCTGCATTACCCGCCGATGAAATTGCATGCGCTGATTGCGCTGCCGCCGCCTGAGAACCCGTCTCGATGAGCTGTTGCCGTCTTTTCCCACGGCTGTTGTTGCCAACACGCCGTGCCAGCGCTGCTGCGCCGTCCGTTTCATGGTTGCTGGTGCTGCTGGTGTCCGTCGTGTTGCTTTCGCTGACGGCCGGCTGTGCCGAGCAGCGCATCCGCCGCGGGTCGCAAGAAGCCTTGCGGGCGGGTGACTATGAACATGCCGTCAGCCAGCTGGAAGAAGGCGTTCGCCAGTACCCTGACAACACGCTGCTGCGCAGCGGCTTGCTACAAGCGCGCGAAGAGGCGCTGGCCAAGCGCCTGGCCGTGGTGGCCACCTTGCGCGGCGAAGGGCGCTGGGACGAGGCCGAAGCGCAGCTGCAGCGCGCCAATGCGCTTGACCCTGGCAACACGCGTGTGGCCACGCTGCTGGCCGAACTGGCCACGCTGCGACGCCAGCAACAGGCGCTGCAGGAGGCCGAGCAGCGGCTGGCCAAAAAGCAGCCGGCCGCGGCGCTGCGCGGGCTGGAGCAAGCGCTGAAAGACAACCCACGCAACGCCGCGCTGCTGGCGTTGCAGCGCAAGATCGAAAGCGACCTGCGTGCGCAGCAGCAGCAGGCCGCGCAGGGCGCGCTGGCAGAAACGCGGCCTATTTCACTCGATTTCCGTGATGCCAACCTGCGCACCGTGCTCGACGTGGTGTCACGCAACAGCGGCATCAATTTCATTCTTGACCGTGACATCCGGCCGGACACGCGTGTGACGGTTTTCCTGCGCCAGGCCCGGGTCGAAGAGGCGCTGGATTTGATCATCGGGACCAACCAGCTGGCCAAAAAGGTGGTGGATGCGCAAACCATCGTCATCTACCCGAACACGCCCGACAAACAGCGCGAGTACCAAGAGCAAGTGGTGCGCGTGTTTTACCTGGCCGGCTCCGAGGCCAAGGGCGCGGCCACGTTCCTGCGTGCGATGCTCAAAATCCGCGAGCCCTTTGTCGACGAGCGCAGCAACATGCTGGCGCTGCGCGATTCGCAGGAGAACATCCAACTCGCCGAGCGGCTGATTGCGCTGTATGACGCCGGCGAGCCCGAAGTGCTGATGGAAGTTGAGGTGCTGGAAGTCAGCGCCTCGCGGCTGACCGAGTTGGGGGTGAAGTTTCCCGATTCGTTTTCATTGACGCTGCTGCCGCCGCCTGGCGCCGCCGGGCTGACGCTGGGCAATGTGCGGGACCCGGGGCGCGACCGCATCGGCATCGGCATTTCCGGGCTGTTGGTCAACCTCAAGCGCGAGGTGGGTGACTTCAGCACACTGGCCAACCCGCGCATTCGCGCTCGCAACAAGGAAAAAGCCAAAATTTTGATTGGCGACAAGATTCCGGTCATCACCACCACGACTGGCACGGGCGGCTTTGTGTCCGACAGCGTCAACTACATCGATGTCGGCTTGAAGCTCGATGTGGAGCCCACCGTTTACGCCGATGACGAAGTGGCCATTCGCATCGCGCTTGAAGTGAGCTCGCTGGGCGCGGCGGTGCGCACCAACTCGGGCACGCTCGCGTATCAGATCGGCACCCGCAATGCGTCGACGCTGCTGCGTTTGCGTGACGGTGAAACGCAGCTGCTGGCCGGCCTCATCAGCCGCGACGACCGCACCAGCGCCAGCCGCGTGCCCGGCATCGG
>JANXMO010000565.1 GCA_025354615.1 Burkholderiales bacterium
CGTTCGTGATCGGCATGATGCCGGGCACGACCGGCACCTCGGCGCCCAGCGCGCGCGCTTCGTCGACGAAGCGGAAGTAGGCATCGGCGTTGAAAAACATCTGCGTGATGGCTGAACTCGCGCCGGCTTGCACCTTGGCTACGTAAGCCGCCAAATCGGCCTGTGGCGAGCGCGCTTGCGGGTGCATTTCCGGGTAAGCGCCGACTTCGATGTGGAAGTGGTCGCCGCATTCGGCTCGGATGAAGGCCACCAGGTCACTTGCATAACGGAACTCGCCCAGGCCGGCTGCACCGCCGCCGTAGCCGCTCGGCAAGTCGCCCCGCAGCGCGACGATGCGGCGAATGCCCGCCGCCTTGAAGCGCCGCAGCTGCTCGCGAATCGACGCCCGGCTGCCGCCGATGCAGGAAAAATGCGGCGCCGCGTCTTGCCCCTCGGCGAGGATGGCCTGCACCGTGTCGAAGGTGCCGCTTTGCGTGCTGCCGCCGGCGCCATACGTCACCGAACAAAACTGCGGCTGCAGCGCATACAGCTGCTGCCGCGTGGCGGCCAGGCGGGTCGCACCTTCGGGCGTTTTGGGTGGGAAAAACTCAAGGCTGATGGGCAACCGGGAAGGCGTCATGGAAGAACTCGTTTCAGGTCACGCGGGCCGCGCCCACACAAAAAATTCGGTATTGCCATTGCCGCCCGTGATGGGGCTGCGGAAGTAGTCGGCCACGTGCAGATCCAGCGCCGCGCAGGCCGTACGGATGCGCGTTTGCACTACAGCGAACAGCGCCGTGTCGCGGACGATGCCGCCTTTGCCGATCTGCCCGGGCTGCAGCTCGAACTGCGGTTTGACGAGCAGCAGCAGCTGTCCGTTGGGCGCCAGGCATTGCACCAGCGTGGGCAGCACGAGCGTCAGCGAGATGAATGACAAATCACCGGTGACGAGTGCAAATGGCCGGCGCACCGCTAACGCTTCAAAAGCACTGCTGCCGACATCACGTGCGTTCACGCCTTCGAAACAGGTGACGCGCGCATCTGCCGCCAGCCGCGGGTGCAGCTGCCCATGGCCGACGTCGATGCCCACCACCGCGGCCGCGCCGCGCTGCAGCAGCGCGTCGGTGAAGCCGCCGGTGCTTTGGCCGGCATCCAGGCACGTGGCGCCGTGGACATCGATGCCGCAGTGCACCAGCGCGCCTTCCAGCTTCAGCCCGCCGCGCGAGACAAAGCGCAATTCCGCATCGTCGGTGATGTCCAACGCGCAATCGTTCGGCAGGTCTTCGCCTGCTTTGCGTGGCACAGCCCAGCCCGCGGGGCCGTGCCAGCGCGCCGCGCCGCGCTCGATCAGCCGCGCGGCGGCCGAGCGCGTGGGCGCCAAGCCGCGCTGCACGATCAGCTGGTCGGCCCGCACCGCCAAACGCGTTGCTGTTGCTGTTGCTGCTGCGGAGTCAACCGGCGCGCCCGCTCAATAGCGGTAGGTTTCCGGCTTGTACGGGCCTGCCTTGCTGACGCCGATGTAGCTGGCCTGCTCGGTCGTCAACTCGGTCAACATGGCGCCGACTTTCTTCAGGTGAAGGCGTGCCACTTTTTCATCCAGGTGCTTGGGCAGCACGTAGACCTTGCCGTTTTCGTACTGGTCGCTCTTGGTGAACAGCTCGATCTGCGCGATCGTCTGGTTGGCGAAGCTGGCCGACATGACGAAGCTCGGGTGGCCGGTGGCGCAGCCCAAATTCACCAACCGGCCCTTGGC
>JANXMO010000570.1 GCA_025354615.1 Burkholderiales bacterium
GCAAGGCGCGCCGCCTCGCGGGAATTTATCGAGCGTCGCCTCAGCCGGCGTGCTGCGGCGTGACAACTGCTCTTACTTGCTGTGCCCGGCCCTGCAACTTACTGGGCATCGCAGCCGGCGACGAAGGCAACTGCGTCATGCAAATGGTCGGCGCGGTGTCGTCCGCTGCCACGCGATGACTTGCACCAAAACAAGCAAAGGTTCGCCGCAACCGCGAAAAACGTTGCGGGATGTTCCGGTGGCCTATGGCAGGCTACTGAAAGACAAGGTCTCGATGTTCCCGCCTTGTGTTTGTGGAGACAAGTCGCGACACGAAGCAATAGGTTGTTTCCGCGAAAAGCACAACGGAACCACCCGGGTTTTTACCGATGGGCGTTGGTTAGAAGCAGGTGGTGGTTGGTGAACTCAGGTGTTGTCGAGGCGGGACAGCCCAGCGAAGACCAACTCACAACAAATCTGACCGCTCCCGCATCGCACCAGCCGTGCGCCGAATGGCCGCCACCTCTTCGGCACCAAAGCGCTGCAGGTTGCGGGTCATCATCACGGTGCGCGGGTTGGCTTTGAGCAAGGGCTCGTGGCGGGCCACGAAGTCCCAGTACATCACCGTCATCGGGCAGGCGCCTGCGCCACTGCGCACGCCGGGCTGGTAGCGGCAACCATCGCAGTAGTTGCTCATGCGGCGGATGTAGGCGCCGCCGGCGATGTAGGGCTTGCTGACGAACCGGCCGCCATCGGCGTAGAGCGACATGCCAACTGTGTTGGGCAGCTCGACCCACTCGACGGCATCCACATACACCGACAGATACCAGGCGTGCACCTGCACCGGCGCGGCGCCGAAGGTCAGCGCGAAGTTGCCGGTGACCATCAGCCGCTGAATGTGATGGGCGTAGCCGGTGCGCAGGGTTTGGCCGATAGCCTGCCGCATGCAGTTCATGCCCACGTCGCCCGTCCAGTACCAGCTCGGCAGAGCTTCGTGGTGCGCCAAGGCATTGGCCTCCAGCAGGTGCGGCATGCGCCACCAGTACACGCCGCGCATGAATTCGCGCCAGCCGAGGATTTGCCGAACGAAGCCCTCCACTGCTTCAATCGGCGCCTTGCCGCTGCGCCAGCAAGCCACGGCGGCGTCTATCACTTCACGGGGGTTGAGCAGCTTGAGGTTGAGCGATGACGACAGCAGCCCGTGGTACAGGAAGGGCTGGTCGGTCCACATGGCGTCCTGGAAACGGCCGAAGTCTTGCAGGCGGTGCTGCATGAAGTCGTCGAGGGCGATCAGCGCCTGCTCGCGCGTCACCGGCCAATCGAATGCCGCTGCCGAGCCATAGTGAGTGGCGAAATGCGTTTCAACGTCGGCCAGCACTTCCCGCGTGAGCGCATCCGGCTCGAACGAAGGCGGCGCCGGCACCCTGCCGGGGCCATCGCGGCCAAAGGCGCCGCGGTTCTCCTCATCGAAATTCCATCGGCCGCCGGCCGGCTGGCCGGCCGGATCCATCAGCACTTGGTGCTTGGCCCGCATGTGGCGGTAGAAGTTTTCCATCAACAGCCGCTGCTTGCCCCGCGCGAAATCCGCGAACTCGGCGCGTGAAGCCATGAAATGCAGGTCATCCCGCACCACGAGCCGCACACCGGCATCTGAGCAGGTTTTCGCAATGAGCTGCTCAAGCCGCCATTCGCCCGCCTCGGCCATGATGACCGCCGCGGGCCGGCAACGCCGCAAGGCGTCGCTTAAAGCCTCGCCGATCGATGCAAACGCATGCGTGCCGAGTTTCAGGTATTCGAGCGGCATGCGCTCGCGCGTCACCGCTTGCGCAAAATGACGCATGGCCGAAAGGAAAATCGCCGTGCGCATTTTTGTGCTGGGCACGTGGGTCGATTCCTCCGGCACCTCGGCCATCCAGACGCCATCCTGCGCCGCATCAAAACCTTCAAAGGCGACGCTTGACAGATTCAGCTGATCGCCTAGCACTAACACCAGATGTCGCATGGTTCGTGGCAAATTTTCTTGGTTTTTGGAGTGAATAAATTCTTTTCAAACCCAAGTGCTCGGGCCTCTAAATAGCGCAGCCGAATCAGTGACAGTCCTCTTCGCGCTGATGCCGCACCGCCAGTACCACGACGCGCATCGGGCTGGCAATTTCGTAAAGGGCAACGCTGAATAACCCGACGAATTCAGCCGAGCCTGGAAAGACGAACCGCATAAAGCGGGTTTGATGATCGAATCTGGCGCCATTCGAGGCGCACTCAGTTCAATTCTGTTGCCACGACCCTTGGCGGGCGCGTTGCAGACGCACTCATGCATTGAGAAACCTGCGCGCGAGGAAAATGTTGGCCAGCCCGAGCGCGACGAATGCGCGCGTCGCGTTCTTGGC
>JANXMO010000694.1 GCA_025354615.1 Burkholderiales bacterium
CGGCTGGCAGCTCGAGCACCTGCAAACGCGGTCGGCCAACGCAGAAATCGGCTTTGCAGACTTCACGGACGAGGCGCAAAAAATGATGGCATCTGCCTTCGATGCCGCTGAAACCAGGTGCATTTCAGGCCACGAATTCAACGTGGTTGCCGACGACCTGGGGCTGCAACAAACCCGCTTCAAGCCGACACCAACGCCAGCCAGCCGGGCCCGTTTCGACCACTTGGTGGCCACTTACCAAATGCCCGGGCAAGGAGACCCGGTTCTTTTGATCGCCGCCTTGAGCAATATTCCTTCAGATGCCTCTGTGCAGGCGATCGAGCGGCATGCCGCTGCTCATGGCATCACCGACCCGTCACAACGGGCTTTGTTGAACCAGTATGCGCAGCTGGTCCCTTTGACGGAAAAATGGATCGGCACCGACACGCCAGATGCCCGTCCGAACGCGCTCGTTCGGCTGTTGGCACTGGCCCAAATCAACGAACTTCCGCGGCCCATCGAACCGGATGACATCGATGAAATCGCGGCCTGTGCCTACATCGGTGAGCCAGCGCAAATCGAAGACCTGTACACCTTTGCGGAGCGCATCAGCGTGCCGCAAAACGATTTATTGAACACTGATTTGGCGCTTTCGTGGCAGCGGTTTGCGCTGAATTGGGCGCAGCAACCCTGGCCGGGCGACGACACGGTTGCGGCCGCGGAGCCCAACGATCACGCCGGTTCCATGCCGCTTCCGCTTGATGGTGGTTAACAGCAACTTTGCAAAGCGAAAGCCGCGCGACGCCCTTGCCTCGCGGAGACTCGTTCAGCGTCGCCTTGTGCCTTGAGCCGGCTGAACGCGCCGACCAGCGCCGGCATGCCTTGGTCCAGACTGCCGTCAGTTCAGCAGATCCCGCAGCATCATGGCCACCGCCGCGACCATCACGGCCACCGCGCTCCAACCCAAAAAACGCGTCTTGCGGCGCACCGTCAGTGCGCCCATGACCTGCGGTTTGGCAGCCAGCAACATCATGGCTGCCATGATGGGCACTGCCACCACGCCGTTGATGACAGCGCTCCAGTACAGCGCTTTCATGGGGTCGACCGGCGTGAAGTCCAGCGCAGTGCCCACCAGCGTGGCAACAGCAATGAGGGCGTAGAACCTGCGCGCTTCGGCCCAGCGCCGCTCCAGCCCCTCGGGCCAGCCAAAGGCTTCGGCCACGGCGTAGGCGGCCGATGACGCCAGCACCGGCACGGCCAGCAAGCCGGTGGCGATGATGCCGGCGGCAAACAGGCCGAACGCTGCATCGCCGGCCAGCGGGCGCAGCGCGGCGGCGGCCTGCGCGGCGGTTTGCACGTCGGTGATGCCGGCACGGTGCAGCACCAGCGCGCCGGTCAGCATGACGAAAAAAGCGATGCCGTTGGAAAACACCATGCCAACAATCGTGTCCAGCCGCAGCCGGCGCAGCGCGCGGCGCACGGTCTGCACGCTTTCCTGGCCCGCCACGATGCCGCGCAGCCGCATTTCTTCCACTTCCTGCGAGGCTTGCCAGAAAAACAGATAGGGCGAGATGGTGGTGCCCAGCAGCGCCACGACCATGGTCCAGAACGCGGGTGACGCCTCGATGCGCGGCAGCAGCACGTCATGCAGCACGCTGGCCCAGTCGATGTGGAGCGTGAAGGCGGCGGCAACGTAGACGAACAGCAGCAGCGTCAGCCCTTTCAGAATAGGCGCCAGGCGGCGGTAAGGCACCCACACCTGCAGCAGCACGGTCAAAAGGCCAAACACCATGGCATGGAAATGCTTGCCGCCGCCCGCGACAAGCTGCAGCGCTTCACCCATTGCGGCAATGTCGGCAGCGATGTTGATGGTGTTGGCGACCAATAACAGGCCGACGATCGTCAGCACAAACGCCCGCGGCGTGTGATCACGCAGATTGGCGGCAATGCCCTGACCCGATTGGCGGCCGATGCGCGCGCTGACCAATTGAATCGCCACCATGAACGGCAGCGAGAAAAACACCGTCCACAAAATGTTGGTGCCGAACTGGGCCCCCGCCTGGGTGTAGGTGGCGATGCCCGACGGATCGTCGTCAGCCGCGCCGGTGACGACGCCGGGGCCGACATGGCGCAAAAACGCCGGCAACAAGCGCCACCTGGCTTTGGCTGGGCTTGGAGAGACGGCAGGATCAGGCATGGGCGGCAATCGTACCGCCCGCGTGTTCAGCGCGTGTTTCCCCGCATCAGCCAAAGGCCCCGGGTCACCCCATCACCACCTGGTTGCGGCCGGCCGCCTTGGCGCGGTAGAGCGCCGCATCGGCTCGGGCGATGGTTTCGGCCACGCTTTCACCGGCCCGGTGCTCGGTCACCCCGGCGGAAATGGTGAAGGTGATTTCCGCCTCATCGATCTGCAGGCGCAGGGCTTCGGTGCGCTCGCGCAGCCGCTCGACCGCCAGCCGCGCCAGCGCCGCGCCGGTGTCGGGCATCAGCAGCAAAAATTCTTCACCACCCCAGCGACAGAGCAAATCACCGGCACGACACACATGAGCAAGTAGATCAGAGGTTTGCATCAATGCGTTATCACCAACTTCATGGCCAAACTGGTCATTGACTTGCTTGAAGTGATCAATGTCCACCATGATCATTGCGATTGGTCGTTGATTGCGCTGCGCGGTACTCCAGATCGGTCTTGCCATCTCAAGAAAAGCACGGCGATTATACAAATCTGTTAGCGAATCACGACACGCCATGCGTTCTGCGCGAAGGCAAGCCTGCTGCTGTTGTTGCGCCTGACATCCTAAAGCACATGCCAACAAGCTAAGCTCCAAAAAAGCCAGCAATTCCAAGGTAAGATAGGTCGATGACGTAAAGACTAAAACGCTACTCAACACCAATGTGCTATAACCCGCACCCAACATGCCACATAAAGCTGCTGCAAGAAAAATACGCTCTGAAATGCTGCCGCGAAGCGCCTTATAAATACCAAGCGCAAGCATGCACAACATAAACAGGCTCATGCACATAAATACGACCACGGCGATACCTTGCTCATTACCGATCACAACAAACCAGCCAAGTACGACAAGTGCAATAAGCGAAGAAATTTTTGCAATTAATTTTACTGATGGTAGCTGGGCAGTGAGAGAAAGAAATCCACCGGCCACTTGCAGGCCCACACAACAAAATAACAACATCAAACCCAAGATCAGGTAGTTCTCTACTCCTTGATGGCCAGACCATGCTGCAAGTGGAACAATGCTTGAGTACACAAGTCGGGAGAAAATCACAGCCACGATATATAAAGTCAAACACTGGTAAGGGCGTTGTAGCACGCTAGAAACTATGGCGCTCAAGCGAGC
>JANXMO010000664.1 GCA_025354615.1 Burkholderiales bacterium
AGCACGACAAAGCCCACGACCATCACGGCGACCGGGTAGATCAGCGCCGACTTGATCTTGCTCTTGATCGCCATCGTCTTTTCCTGGTAGATCGCCAGGCGATCCAGCAACTGTTCCAGGATACCGCCGGCCTCACCGGCCTCGACCAGGTTGCAGTACAGCGCGTCGAAGTACAGCGGGTGCTTGCGGAACGCCGACGACAGGCTGGTGCCGGTCTCGACGTCCGAACGGATATCGGTCAGCAGCTTGGTCATGCGCGGGTTCGGGCTGCCGCGGGCCACGATGTCGAACGACTGGATCAACGGCACGCCGGCGCGCATCATCGTCGACAGCTGGCGCGTGAAAACGGCGATGTCTTTTTGCTTGATCGCCTTGCCGCCGGAAGTTCGGCGCTTCTTGATCTTGGTGACCAGCACGCCTTGGCGGCGCAGCGCGGCGTTGACCATGGCTTCGCCGCCGGCACGGATTTCACCCCGAACCACCTTGCCCGTCTTGTCACGGCCTTCATATTCGAAGACGATATCTTTCGCGCTTTTCGCGGCCGCAGCAGTCGCCATAAAACCTCCGAGGAATCAGGCCTCGTCCGTGTTGTCGGTAGGCAGAGCGCCAGTCTTGAACCTGACCGGTGCCTGCGCGTTATTCGTTGGTGACCGAAATGATCTCTTCAAGTGTCGTCATGCCGGCCCGCACCTTGACCAGCCCTGACTGGCGAAGGTCGCGAACGCCTTCGCGCGCAGCCTGTTCTGCAATGTCCATCGCCGAGCCTTCGGACAAGATGATGCGCTGAATGGCTTCGGTGATCGGCATCACCTGGTAAATGCCGATGCGGCCCTTGTAGCCGTTGTTGCAAGCCGAGCAGCCCACCGCGCGGTAGGGCTTCCAGCCGCTTTCCAGGTCTTCGTCGCTGTAGCCGGCTTTCAGCATCGCTTCGCGGGGAAAATCGGCCGGCGTTTTGCAAGTCTCGCACAGCTTGCGGGCCAGCCGCTGCGCGGTGATCAACAGCACGCTGGAGGCCACGTTGAACGGCGCCACGCCCATGTTGAGCAACCGGGTCAGCGTGCTCGGCGCGTCGTTGGTGTGCAGCGTCGACATCACCATGTGGCCGGTTTGCGCGGCCTTGATGGCGATGTCGGCGGTTTCCAGGTCGCGGATTTCACCCACCATGATCACATCCGGGTCCTGGCGCAGGAAAGATTTCAGCGCGGCGGAGAACGTCAGCCCGGCCTTGTCGTTGACGTTGACCTGGTTGATGCCGGGCAAGTTGATTTCCGCTGGGTCCTCGACCGTCGAGATGTTGACGCCCGGCTGGTTCAGGATGTTGAGGCAGGTGTAGAGCGACACCGTTTTGCCCGAGCCGGTCGGGCCGGTGACCAGCACCATGCCGTAGGGGCGCTGAATGCAGGCCATGAGCCGGTCTTTTTCGATCTTTTCGTAGCCCAGCGCCTCGATGCCGAGCTTGGCGCTGGACGGGTCGAGGATCCGGATCACGATTTTTTCGCCAAACAGCGTGGGCAGTGTGCTGACGCGGAAGTCGATCGCCTTGCTGCCGAACTTCAGTTTCATGCGCCCGTCCTGCGGCACACGCTTTTCGGCGATGTCCAGGCGCGAGATGACCTTGATGCGCGACGACAGTTTGTCTTTGATCGCGATCGGCGGCTGGGTGATTTCGCGCAGTTCACCATCGATGCGGAACCGTACACGGTAGTGGTATTCGTAAGGCTCGAAGTGCAGGTCCGAGGCGCGCGCGTTGATCGCGTCGATCAGCATTTTTTGCAGGAAGCGCACCACCGGCGCGTCTTCGACGTCGGTGGCGGTGTCGGGTGCTTCCTGCAGCGCCACGTCATCGGTGACGTCGAATTCGAAGTCACCGGACGCCATCGATTCCAGTGTTTCACTGGCGCTGGCGTTGTTGACGTCGAGCAAGCGTGACAGCTTGTCGTACTCGACGATCACCCATTCCGGCGTCAATTGGGTGGCGAATTTGATGCGCTCGACGGCTTCCTGGTCGGTCGGGTCGGCGCCGCCGATGAACAGCCGGTTGCCGCGCCGCCCCAGCACCAGCACCCGGTACTGTGTCGACAGCTTGGTGTCGATCACGTTGCGCGGCAGCCGCTGCGCATCGATCGCGCCCAGGTCCAGCAGCGGAATGGCCAGCGCATGCGCCAGGGTATGGGCCAGGTCGCCCGGCGAAATGGCGCCGGCCGCAATCACCGATGCAATGAAGGTGGACTTCTTGTCGCGCGCCGTGCGCACCAGATCTTCCGCCGTTTTGGAATTCAGCTTGCCCGCGTGCACGAGCACGCGGGCAACGCCGGACAGCGCAGACTGTTGAACTTCGGCAATGGTGTCCAAACCCGGTACTTTCGAGGAGGCTGGCGCGATCGGGGAACGTCAACGCCACACAGGGGCCGCTGAAGCATGATGAAGTCGCCGCAGCAGGCGCGGCCCTGCTTTATACAACGGCAAGCCGCACCGGACGCCGCGGGTTTTCAACCGGTGGCGCGGTGAAAGCCAATGTATTCCAGGCCGTTGCCGCAAGCGCCCGGCGCATCGCTTACCGCCTCTGCCTCGGCGCCGACGTCTCTCAATGCCTGCACCGTGGCCTGCTGGTTCGACACAAAGCGCCAGGCAGCAGGCCCCAGCGGCACCGCCAGCGATTGCAAGGCGCTGCGCAACGCCGCCGCGTCAGGCGTGTGAACGGCATAACCTTCATTCGCCATTGCGGCCGTGGTGAGACCGAGCGCGGCGCACAGCGCGGCTTTGGGGCCGGCCTCCGCCACCGTGGCCGCGCGGGACTGCAGGATCAGCGCGTGCAAGGCCGCATCGACCAGCACGCCTTGGCGCAACAGCGGTGACTGCCCGCTGGCCCAGGCGACGTCTGGGCAGGCTTTTTGCGCCGGCTGCAGCGCCACCAACGCGTTGATTTCGGCCGGGTAAATGCGGCACACCAGCGGGCGGCGTTCGTACTGACCGCAACGCATATCGGCTTGCAAATGTGGGCAGGCACCGGCGAACGCCGCCGTCAAAACCACCTCGACGCGCACCGGCAACGAGCCGCTGCGAGCCTCGAAAGAGCGCTGCCGTTTGGAGGCGGCACGCAAGTCGCCGCTGGCGGGTTCCGCAGGCCAGGGCACGGCATCGCAAAGCACTTGCACCACGTGGCCGTTGCCCAGCCAGTCGATTGCTTCGTTCACCGTCAGCGGCAGCTTCAAGTCGTGGCAGCAGCGGCCGCAGCAGGTGCAGTCGAAGTCGACGTCGCCTTGCGAAGGGGGGCCGAGGTCGGCACCGTGCTTTGCCGGGGCGTGCAAGGAAGGCGTCACAGCAAAGTCGGTCATGGCGGTGTTCGCTTGGGCGCGCGTCGGGGTTTGCGTGGGTCGGCTGCGGCTGCGGCTTTTTGTGACAGGAGCTTGTCCACGACGGGTTTCTCGACGGCAGCGGTTTTCTCCACCGCACGTGCAGCAGCCGCGGGTGTCCGCGCTCTGGCTGTTACAACGGCAGTGGCGGGTTCGGTCGGTACCGCCGCCTGGGGTGCCGGGGTGCCCGACAGCGCGTCGGCCAGCTGGTCGAGCACGTCGGCGCGTTCGCCGTCGCCCGGCGCGGCGCGCTTGCGTAGCATCCCGGCCAGCAGCCGGTGCTGTTTGACCACCGAATTGACGTGGCGCGCCGCCGTCGGCACTTTCATGGCCGGTGCGTAGGCGCGCGTCAACTGCTGCAACGCATTGCCGGTGGTGGCTGAGGTGTCAAACAGCCAGCGGGTCAGCAGGGCATCGCCCGCAGCCACGGCGTCCCAAAAGTCGAAAGTGGCGGCGAACCGCCGTGCGGCGCTGCCTTGCACCGCTTCCACCAAAGCCGCCCGGCTGCCGATGCGTTCGCCCAGCAAGGCATCGAGCTGCAGCCGGTTGAGGCGGCCGTAGTTCTGCACGTCGGCGCTGTCGGCCCCGTCGGCTTCGCCGCCGAGATAGGCGTTGCGGGCTTTGTGGACCCAGGGCCTGACTGTCTCCCAAGTGGCCGCGGGGTCGCGCACCAGCAGCGCGGCGCGGCGTTTGTAGGCGCTGCCCAGCAGGCCTTGCCGCTCCGGGTTGCCGCAGGCGGTCGATGCGCTGGCAGCGGGGTTGGCGCTCGAGAGCTGGATCAAGTGCGTCAGCCGGGCCAGCGCCATGTCGATGCGCTCGAGGGCTTGGGCCTGGCGCTGCGGGTCGTCACTGGCACCCAGTTGCTCGGCGCTGCGGGCTTCGAAGTTGGCCAACTGCTCGACCGCGGCCAGCGGCACCATGCCGCTCTTGCACTCCTGGGCAATGGCGCGCAGCAAAGCCGTGCGCGCCGGCTCGAAACCGGCTTCGCCAAATGCGGCGTACAGCATGCCGATCGCGTGCTGGACATCGGGCCGGTCGGCCCAGGTGCGCGGCACGCTGGCCAGCCGCCGCTCAACGGCGGTGGTGACCAGGCGGAGGCCGGCGGCCGAGCTGTCGCCGCCACCGGCGCGCTGTGCGCCCAGGCGCTTGTGGTCCAGCCAGCGCAGCAGCTCTTCGGGGGCGCGCATGGGCCGGGTGTCGTTCTCCGGCCGCACACCGGTTTTCAGACGGAACAGCGGGTCGCCATAAGCCTGGTAGGCGCCCCAGGTGTTGCAGCCGGGGTGACGCTCAAAAGTGGTGCGGCGGGCGTCGAACAAGGCATCAGCAAAATTGCTGCCTTCGGCGGCCATGCGCTGGAAAAACGTTTCGGAAAAGGTCTGGGCCGCGTCGTCCGCCACTTCCCAGCCGGCGGCCACCACGCAGCGCACGCCGATTTCAATCAGCTCACGCGCCAGGCTGTAGGCCAGCCGCGGGCTGGCGCCGGCGCTGTCCATCGTGCCCAGGTGGCAGCAGCTCAAAAACACCAGGTCGGGCACGCTTTCCATCAGCTCGATCTCCGCTGCCGACAGCAGCAGGCCGTTGGACAGCACGACGCCGGTGCGCAAGCTGCCATCGGCGGCGCGCTGGCTGTGCAGGCCGTGCGCCGCCACCACCAGCACGCGGTGCGCCCGGGCAAACAGCTGGGTGAAGACGGTGGCTGCCGGCGCGTCAGGTGCCGTGCGGGCCACGTCGTAGCCCGCGCTTTCGAGGCGCTGGGCCACGGCCTCGCCTTCGCGTTGCGCCCCCGGCAGCGGCGGCAACCGGTCGGGCTCGGCCGCACCATCGGCACCCAGGAAGGGCCGGCCCGGCGCCCAGCCGAACTGTGCGTGGAAGCCGGCCGTGCCGGGGTTGCCGATGACGCAGGCCGTCAGCCGCTGCGAGGTGCTGATTTCACGCCGAAAACGCATCGACGTCAGCTGCCGCACCAGCCGCGTCTTGAGCACCAGCGGCTCGCCATCGGCCTCCAGCATTTCCCAGGGCAGGTTGGCGGTGGCGGCGTCGACGACCAGAATCAGGTTGTCCGACTTGCGCGCGGCAGCCTTGAACTCCAGCGGCACCAGCAGCTGGAACAAGGTGTTGCCAAAGCCGTTGCCCGGGTCGTAGACGGTGTTGTGGGTGCCGTGAAACGCCTCGTCCACCAGCTTTTCGACCAAGCCGGGCTGGCGCTGGCGGATGATGGTTTCCGCCCGCGCTTTTTCGCCGAGGTAGACAAATTTCAGCCGCTCGGCGTGGCGTACCGTGGGCGCCAGATCGAGCCCGGTCAGCAAGGGCTGCGCGGCCGGGTTGCCGTTGCTGCTGGCGTTGGCAGCGGCGCTGGCGCCGCCATACAGCGTCAGCACACGGCGCAGCGTGTCGGGCGGAATGTTGTGGCGCACGCGGATGTCGAAGCACTCGGGGCCGCAGGCGCTGTCTTCGCAGTCGGCATCGCACACCATGATGCGTGGCCAGTAATCGGGCGTGGTCGCCACGCTGAGCCGTTCCCGCACGCCATCGCCGTAGCGCAGTTCTTCGTCGGCTTCGATTTCCGCGCCCAGGCGCCGCAGTTCGGTGCCGAGGCTGGCGCGCAGGCCGGCCACCGCGTCGGCAGCGCTGATGGCCGCGTCCCGGTAGACCTCGACGAACTCCAGTTCGCTGACTTGCACCGGCGCCGCCAGCGGCTTCACGCCAGCGCCGCAGTCGGCCGCGCCCTCGGCAAACTCGCGGTTGGCGCGCAGCACGCCCAGCACCATCGCCTTGATTGAATCGGCCATGCTCAGCTGCGCCGCCGAATTGGTGCCGATCAGCAGGCTGGCCAGCCGCAGCTCGGGCGGCGGCAAGGGCCGGTTGTTGTCGATGGCGCGCTGGCGCTCTTCGGCATGGCGGTCGGAGACGAACATCAGGAAGCGCAGCACACCGGCGCGCACCGATTCGGCCACGCCGTCAGCCGACAAACGGCCCATTTCCCCCAGGCCGACGACGACCGCGCCGCGGCCCAGGCGGTGCACGATGTCGTCATCGCTGCGCGGCATCAGCACGACGGCCGCGCTGCCGACGTCGCCCGCATGTATGCCCAGCTGGGCCCGGCGTGACAGCGCGCCGTCGACCAGATGGGCGTCGATCAATGCTTCGGCGCCGGCGATCGGGTCGCCGCGGTAATGGCCGCACAGCACGGGAACGTGCGCGAAGCGAACGTCCATCGCACGCACCTTGACCGCCAGCGGCGGCCGCCGGCGCCGCGCCACCGTGGCCAAGCGCTGCGTGCCGCCCAGCAGTTGGCCGAGCAGTTCGGCGTCGCTGGGGAAAGGCGGCGGCGGGCCGGCTTTGTAGCGCCGCAGCACCGTTTCACCATTGCCGGCGCGGCTGGCACCCGCCACCGGCCGGCCCAGCCGCTGCGGCTCGCCGCTGTGCAGCAGCGATTCGATTTCGTCAAAGTAAGACGCCGTGCTGGTCAAGCCCATGTGGTCGACCGGCATCAGCCAGCAGCGGGCGTCAGGCAGGCCGGGCAAGCGGGCCGAGGCCCAGGTGACCGAGCCGTCGCCTTCGGGCGTGCCCAGCAGCGTCACGCCGCTGGCTTGCGGCACCAGGCCGCATGCGGTGTTGTCGGCCTGGCCCCAGACGCAGGCGATGCGCTCAGGGTGGGCGCGCACCCAGGCCGTGTCGGCAACCGACTGCCAGAAGGCACGCGCTTCGTCGAGCGCGGTTTGCAGCGGCCGCCCGCCCAGCTGGCGGCCGAACCAGAAGTCGTTGTTGACGGCGGCCAGCGCGTCCCAGGCGGCGCGGTCGAAATAATCACGCCCCGCCGGGCCACCCGCATCGACGAAGCCCGGCGCCGGCAGCAGATGCAGCGCGCCGGGAAAGCCGGCCACGATGTCCAGCACCTGCTGCATGTTGTGGCGCAGGTCGGCGCACGCCAGCGTGCGGATGGTGCTCGACTGGCCCAGCAGCGTTTCAACGAATTTGTGCGAGCCGTGCTGCGGCGTGCCCAGCATCACCAGCCGTCCGCCACTGGCGACCACCGCATCCCACAGCCCGGGCCGGGCGGCGAACGCGGCGCGTACCAGCAGCCCGCCCATGCTGTGCGCGAGGATGCGCAGCGGCAAGCTACCGTTGCTGCTGTTCTTCGCCTGTTCAAGGGCTTTTTCCAGCGCCTGCGCCAGCGCCTCGCCCAGCACGCGGATGGGCAACCGCCAGTCATAGGCAAAGCGCTGCACCTGGTGGCTGGCGCCCAGATAGTCGGCCAGCCCGCCGTAGGCGTGCTCGATGAGGCCGTCGGCATCGATCGGGCCGGGCGCGTCGATGGCGATGCGCGCCAGCCGGCCGCGCGCCAAATCGAACGGGTCCAGCCACACACGGTCACCGTCGGCCGCCAAGTGGCTGCCCATGATGCCCGGCACGTAGACCAGCACGGCGCTGGGCGGTTGCGGCGCTGCAGCGCCGCGGCTGGCAATGCCCGCAGCCGGGGCGGGCAGCGCCAGCGCCGGGTCGACCAGCGGCTGCCAGGCGGCGAGCTGCAGCGGATCATCGGCCTTCAGCCACGACTGCAGGGCCTGCGGCAGCGGCAAGCCGTCGCTGCGCGTGTCGTCGCGGAAATAGCGGAGGTGGTTGATGTTGGCGCCTTGCAGGAACAAAGCGCGCGCGTTGCCGCGGCCGGCCAGGCCGCCGTACATCGACGCGGTGTCGACCACCAGGTCGTTGTCGGCGCGGTCGAACAACATCCAGTCGGTGAACATCACGCCGATGCGCTTGGCCAGCCCGCCGCCTTCGATGTCGCCCGCCACCACTGCCAGCCGAACCTCGGAGCGCAGTGCAGCGCGGCCGAGCAGCATGCCCAGCGGCGCCTCGGGCAGCATGGCCTCAATGCCGGGCACCACTTGCGGCTGCAGCCGCTTGTCCGCGATCTCCAGCACCACGCGGCCCAGCAGCGCCAGCGCCTGATCGGCCGCCGCCTGCGCCAGGTGGCCGGCAATCGGTGTGGCCACCGCGCCGGTGACCGCGCCGACCGACCAGGCGCCGAACTTGCGCACCAGACCGAGCAGGCCGGAGAGGAACAAATCGAGGTTGTCCGACAGCAGCGCCGTGCCGCGCGCCGGCGCCGCCACCCGCACGTAACGCTCCACCTGCAAGCGCTTGGTGCGCAGCCGTTCGGCCAGCGCGCGCAGCTTGGCCTGCTCTTCGGCGGCAGCGGCCAAACGGCGCGTTTGCAGGCGCGGGTCGGCTGCTTCAGCGTCGACCTCATCGGGCCGCGGCTGGCGCCGGTAGGCGTCGACCAGCACGGCGAAGTCACGGCTGGCGTCGGCACCGTCGGTGGCCAGGCACATCAGGTCACCGACCAGCCCGCCGCGCGAATGCGTCACCAGGCACAGGCGGGCGCCAGCAGGCAAAGCATCGGCCAAGGCCAACGCGTTGTCGATCGGGCTTTCTGAAAACGTGCGGTGCTCGAAGCCGAAGATGCGGCCCTCGAACTGCTGCTGCAGCGCCGGCCAGGCGGCGGTTCCCGCCAGCTCGCCGAAGCCGCCCAGCGTGTGCGAGCCGGTGCCATGGATGAACACCAGCGCCTGCTGCGCGCTGGCGCCCGTCAGCGGCGCCAAGCGCGGGTCGGCGTCGCCGCTGCAGCGGTCCGCCGTGGTCAACGGCCCGCCGTTCCACGCGTACAACCCCGGCGGGCCGGCCAGCTGGCTTTCGATCGCCCACATCAAGGCCTTGGCGCCGGCCCAGGAGGCACCGGCCACGCCCAGGTCTTCCACCTTTTCGCCCAGCCACTCGCTGGCTTTTTGCTGCGCCAGCGCGGTGATGCCGTCGGGCGCCAGCAGCAGCTGCGTGACCTGTTTCCAAACCCAGTCGCCGATGCCGCGGCTGTTGGCATCGCGGTCGCGCAGGCCGGCGAAATCGATGCTGCCGTCAGCGCCAATCAACTCCGGCCGCGCCCGCGCCAGCTGGGCCGACAAGGCATCGGCCCGCATGAACACCGTGCTGCCGTCTACTGCTTCCAGCGCCAGCAGCCGCGTGTCGGCCGCCACCTCGGCGCGCGGCGCGGCCGCATCACCCCGGCTGGCCGGCGCCGGTGCCAATACCCAGCGCTGCACGACGCTGACGTTGGGCACGAGGCTCGCCACGCCCGCTGCGCCGCCGCGGCTGCCCGCCTGCGTCAACGCCTGCGGCAAAGCGTCACTGGCCGCCGCCGCAACGCCGGCCACAGCCGCTGTGGCCACCACCGGCCAGCTCAAGCGCGGCAGCGCTTTCAAGGGAGGCGGAGCAGGCACGGCGCCGGGTTGAGTGGCAGGGGCAATTGGCTGGTCGGGCATGCGATGTCTCCGTCGTCAAAGGGTGCAGGCCAGAACGACAGCCGCGAGCGATGGAATGATGGGCGAGCCGCAAGGGCTGCGCATCGGTCATTGCAAGGATAAGGCGCCGCCAGGGCGCCGCTCAAGCGGTTGCGCAACCCATGCCGCAATGCGTTTGCCCGCCGCTGTGAAAACCCGTGCTCAACACGGGGCACGCGCCATCAACCCGGCCTTTTCGTATTTCCAGACACTGCGGTCGCATGGCCGCCCCCGCAGCGGCCTTTTCCAAGCATTGTTGGGGTCAAGGGCGTGGCAGGCGCCGACACACCGCGGAGATCTCCAGATGTCATTACCCAAGCTCAATTCCCCTAGTGGCTCGTCTTCCACGTTCAGGCTGCAGGGAGATGCTCAGCCTACAGGTGACGGCAGCTCAAGCCCAGGGCGCGACACACGGTTGCCTGAAGGCATGGCCGGCCTCCGTCTGACGGACGACCCTGTTGCTCAACGCCTCAAAGGAGGCCCGGACGCCCTGCGCCCTGCGCCCTCGCGTATTGCAACGCAATTTACTGAAAGAGGTGCCATCCGACGTGTTGTCGAACAGTGCGCAGCGTTTGTCGAAACCGAACCGCGTGGTACTGGCCCAAGCTCATCCTGTTTTGGTCAACAGCACACCTGAAATGCGGGCGTTGACGATCGCCGCCGACATCCAACAGGTCAACAGCTTGCAGCGCTTCAACGCTCTGCTGGGTGTTGCGGTGGCTGCCGACATGCGGCGTTTGACGATTTCATTCTTGCCGGCACATCAGCAGGGAGCACCTCTGCAGGCTTTGCGTTACCGGATAGGGCAACATCTTCCAGCAGATCAAAGAGCGCCGGCGCTTGCGGCGCTGCGTCACCACATGTTCAGCCTGCCTGAACCCCGGCCAGCGGACATTGAAACCTTGCTGCACGCGTCGCAATTACATGCGGTTCACGGGTTTCAAAGCAATCATCCTCTCCAGGTTTGGAGACCGTCCAACGCGGTGAAAACTGCCGCCAGGTCGCTCAAGACCTGCGGATTGATCGGGCTGATTTGATGGCGGCTCTTGAGGTTGAATCCCTATGGAGCGCTGGAAGAAACGCCGTTATTGGCGGTGAAGATCCTGATGCCGTGGCCCGCCGCCTGGGCATTGAAAAAGAGGAAAACATCAACAGGCTGTGCGGTTTTGTCGCTCAACGCCATTCAACTGCGGGTTGAGGCACCCGCCACCGCGAGCTTTTACAGCGGCGATTCGCCCGCCGAGCAACCCAGGTTCAAAGAAAAGCTGTTTTCACCCTTGCGCCAAGGCAGCCAGGCTGCACTGCGCAGGCGTTTGCGCCGGTGTGGCGGGGCCGCTGCAACGAAACGTATTGCGCCCGGCGGCATTGAGCGCGCTGCCCGCGTGGACGGCGATGCCGATGCTGGTCGACAGGCGCAGCGTGTGGCCGTCAACCTGC
>JANXMO010000010.1 GCA_025354615.1 Burkholderiales bacterium
CGACACCTGGCCGGTGTAGCCGACCACGATGTCGAGTCCGAACAGCACGATGGCGTAGATCAGGATGGTTTCGAGCAGATGGATGTAATACGGGTTGTCGACCACCCACGGAAAGGCGGCCAGCGCGGCCACGGCGGCAAAGCCCCAGGCGGCAACAACAGCGCGGCGGCGTGGCGGCGGCAACAAGGTCATCGTCGTGCTCACTCAGACTTTCTTGATCGCGGTTTTGCCGAACAGCCCGGCCGGCTTGACGGCCAACACCAGCAGCAGCAGCACCAAGCCCGGCACGTCTTTGTAGCCCGTCGACAAATAAAAGCCGGTGGTGGTTTCCGCCACGCCCAGCAAGATGCCACCCACCACGATGCCCATGCCGCTGTTGAGCCCGCCGATGATGGCCACGGCAAACGCCTTCAGCCCCAGCACCGCGCCCATGGTGGCGCCGGTCAGCGTCAACGGGGCGATCAGCACGCCGGCAAACGCCGCCGTCATCGACGACAGCGCATACGAGAACGTGATGACGCGGCCGGTGTTGACGCCCATCAGCTGCGCCGCATCACGGTCGTTGAAGGTGGCGACCACGGCGCGGCCGTAAATCGAGCGGCGGTTGAACACCTCCACCGCCAGCATCATCGCCAGCGCGCCGCCCACCACCAGCAGCTCCATTGGCAGCACGTTGGCGCCGAGAACTTTCAGCGGCGCCTCGGGCAGTGGTGACGGAAATTTCAAATCGTCGCGGCCCCAGATGTTCTCCGCCACGTTTTTAAAAATGATGCCCAGCGCAATGGTTGACATGATCCAGCCAAACTCGCTTTTGATCTTGATCGCCGGCCGCACGCCGATGCGCTCGACCACCATGCCCTGGACGATGCCGAACAGGCACACCAGCGGAATCATCAGCCAGTAGTTCAGCCCCAGCCCGACCAAGGTCAAACCGACCAGCGCGCCCAGCATCAATGCGTCGCCCTGGCCGAAGTTCAGTGTGTCGCTGGTCGCAAAAGTGAGCTGGTAGCCGAACGCGATGACGGCGTAGATCATGCCCAGCGCAATGCCGCTGAACACGAGCTGGGTCAGGATGGCCATGGCAAGCGGTGCAACAAGTCGATCAGCTAAAACAGGGCCGCCACCAGTGCACGGGCGGCGGCCCGCGGCGTGTGCTTACTTCTTGCCCGGCAGCGCGCCCTTGGCATTTA
>JANXMO010000028.1 GCA_025354615.1 Burkholderiales bacterium
GTTTATCTCGTTGGAGTGGCCTCATGAGCTCTCAATCCCAAGTGCAAGACACAGCAAGCCGCCAGGGTGACGTGGCGCCAGGTGACGCCCCAAACCAGGGCGAAATCATGAAAAGCGTGGCCCGTTATGCGATTGGCTTTGTGCTGGCCAGCGCGCTGTCAGCCGTGTCGTTCTACATCACGCGCAGCACGCTGGTCTGGGCGCCCAGCATTCCGATCGCGCTGTCGGTGCTGGCGGTCGCGCAAATGGGCGTGCACCTGGTTTTTTTCCTGCACATCACCTCCGGCCCCGACAACGTCAACAACCTGATGGCCCTGGCTTTCGGCCTGTTGATCGTGATGCTCCTGGTGTTCGGTTCGCTGTGGATCATGGCGCACCTGAACCACAACATGATGCCGATGGAGCAGATCATGCGCATACAGCGCTAGCGCCTTGTTTGAACCGCCCTGCATTTCGCGGAGGCCCGTTAGGTTAAGCTGCCAGCTTGGTAGCCTGACTGGTAAGTTGCCGCTAGTAGTTTGCTTCAGCCTCGGCCGGCGGGATATAGCCGATGGGTTTGAGCAACCAATGGTTGTTGAACCACGCCACCCATTCCAGCGTTGCCAGTTCCACCGCCTCCTTGGTCTTCCATGGTTCGCGGCGGTGGATCATTTCAGCCTTGTACAGCCCGTTAATGGTCTTGCCCAGCGCGTTGTCTTAGCTGTCGCCCTTGCTGCCCCACCGACGGTTCCACGCCGGCTTCGGCCAGCCCTTCGCTGTAGCGGAAGCTGACGTACTGGAATGAATTCATCGAGTACGTCAGCCAAAACTTCAAAGATGTGCTCACGGATCACGGTAATACTGTGTCGACGGGCCGGCGCGGCTACTGCTTGGACAACGCTCGCAGCAAATCCTGTTCGGGTCTTTGAAGGTGAAGCGTCTACACGGCCAGCGGTTTCTAACGAGGCAGCAGGCAAAGGAAGAGACATTGCGTGGCTGCTCTGGTACAACACCACCCGATTACATCCGACATCGGTCTAGGTCAACAAATTGCGGTTCGGTCGGGACTGGTTTGCGGCGTAGCCCTAACAAGCCAATTATTGACTCGTCAATGGAGTGCGAAATCCAGGGGCGAGCGCAGTTTAAAAAGCGCAATATTGAGCCGCCACCAACCAACTTAAATCGGACATATTAAAAATAGCGATTTAAATTAGCGAGATTATTGCTGTAGCGTTATAAACCTGATAGGTCAACTAATGTTAAAACCTCTATTATTTAATTTTTTGCAATGGTTTAGAATTAAAAAAGGGTTACCAGGTTTTTGGGGAAACTTTAAAACCTTCGATGCTGCGAAAGCGAAAGCGAAGGGATATGGCGATCCAAAAGTAATTGCGGCATCAGCCGTAAAGCCTGATGTCAACAAACATCTTACTGCTCGTGATCAACAAATTTTGGCAGTTGTTCCCGTTCAATGTTCTACTGTGCTCGATGTCGGCGGAGCAAACGGTTATTACTGCCATCTAATCAAAACCGCAAGACCTGAAGTCAAATGTGTCGTTTTGGAAACGCCTGAAATGGTTGAGGCATCAAAATTATTAGCCGCCAGCTGGCTTTCATTCAGAACAGATGTAGCGGATCAATATGACCTTGTAATTATGAGTGGAGTACTTCAGTATTTTGAAGAGCCACTAAATTACTTTAACAAATACGCCTCGAAAGGGAAGTGGATTTTAATAAATCGCTTGCCTCTTATAGATGCCGAAAATCGAATTTGTGTGCAACAAAGAGCTGATGGTGGAAGTTATCCAGCATGGTTCTTTTCTCGTAAAAGATTTTTAGAGTATATCCAACTCTCACATGAAATAATTAAAAGCTGGGATGTGCCCCAAGATAG
>JANXMO010000038.1 GCA_025354615.1 Burkholderiales bacterium
GATGCAGCTTTGCGCCAGTGCCTGCTGGGCCGCCAGAAAGCGCTTCATCGCGCTCAGATCGGCCTGCGCCAGCGGCGCGCTCTGCGGTGCCGGGTAGTGGCGGTGTGGGTAAAGCAGGCGCCACAGTTCGGTGTGAGCCTGGGCGCGGCGGTCGTCGCCCAGCCCGGCGTCGACGTAGCCGAGGTCGGCGGTGCGTTCGGCCACGAAACCATCGTGCCCGGCATGGCCAGCAATCATCAACTCGGTGCGCTGCACCGCCGCCCACACCATGGCCACGGTGGCGGCCGACGCCGCCGGCACCGGCTGGTCGGACGGCACCGCCTCGCCCCACTCACGCGCGGCGGCCGTATCGACCGCCAGCTGGTAGAGCTGCGAAACGATGGCGCGGCAGGCCTCGCGCACGGCGGCAGTGCCTGGCGCATCGGCCCGCAGCGCCGGGCGGCAGCGGATGACGGCCTTGCCGAAACCAGCCAGCATCTCTTGCGCGCCTGCCACGCCGCTGCGCGGCACCGGGTCGGCCCCCCAGGCGTGTTGCAACGGCTGCAGTGCCGGGCGGGCCAGCAGGTCTTTGACGCCATCGGCCACGCGCGTGCGCAACTGCTGCGGCGCCTCGTCAGGCACCGGCTTGAGGCGTGCCGCGCGGCCCACCACGCGGCGCAGCAAGGCCCAGTCCTGCGCGGCCCCCGGTAAGTCGTGGCGCCACGGCAAGGCATTGAAGGTTTTCAACGATGCCAGCCCGGGCCATTGCACGGCAGGCAGGCGGGCCTCGCTCAACATCGACACCTGCGCGCCGTCAACCAACACCGGCACCAGGCAGGCCAGCCGGCCTTCGGCGTGCAGCGCCAGCGCCAGCTCGACTTCGATGCGCACGTAATCCGGCTCGCCCGTCAGTTGCCCGCGTTGCTTCAGCAGCTCCACCCAGCGCGGCCCCAATACCACCAGCACTGCTCGCGCGGAGCGGATGGCGCTTTCCAGCCGGCGCGGAAACACCGCGCCGGGCACGATCGCCTCGGTATCCAGAAAAGTGCTGCCTTCGCCGAACCAGCCATTGAGCTGCTGGTGTAGCCGCCGCGCCGCGCTGCCACCGTCTTGCCGGCGATAGCTGATGAAAACCGGCTGATGACGCCGCTCGGCAGACAACACAGGCATGGGGCAGCGAGAGTGGGCGACAAAAACAGGTGGCGGCAGCCGTTGCGGCTCAGCCAGCGGCAGCCAGCAGCCAACGGGCGGCCAGCTCGAGATCACGCGCAAAGGTCACCTTGAAATTCGCCGGCGAGCCCGGCACCAGCCGTGGCGCCAGGCCTTGCGCCTCCACGGCACCGGCTTCGTCGGTAGCGCCGGGGCCAGCGGCAGTCAGCGCCGTGCGCAGCAGACCCAGGCGGAACATCTGCGGCGTCTGTGCCTGCCACACCCCCGTGCGATCGATCGTGGACGCCACACGGCCGGCGTGTTCGCGCTTGAGCGTGTCGGCCAGTGGCAGCGCCAGCAAGCCGCCCACGGCGTCGCCCAGACAGGCGTCGATCAGCGTGTCGACCCACTCCGGGCGTACCAGGCAACGCGCGGCGTCGTGCACCAGCACCCAGTCGCTGTCGGCCGCGCCGCGCCGCGCCAGCTCGCCCAGCCCGGCGGCCACACTGGCGGCGCGCGTGGCACCGCCGCAGCGCGCCACCCAGCCGGTGAAATCAGGCACGTGGGTTTCGAAGGCGGTGTCA
>JANXMO010000073.1 GCA_025354615.1 Burkholderiales bacterium
ATGGTTTTTCTTCAAGAAGCGACGGGCTGCGGCAACTGCGTTTGAGATGACGACGTCAATTCTCTGAAATGAGCCTGCCCACGCTTTATTTCTTCGACCAGCTGGGCAATCGAAAAGCCATCGAACCGATTTGGGTCCTCGATCACGGCAGGGCTGAGTCCTGCTTCCAACAAAAGTTTATTGACAACCACAAATCCAACTGTGCGTGCATTGCCGTCGACAAAGGGGTGAGCTTGCTCAAGTGCTCGGCAGCAGTTGGCAACAAGAAGCAGCTTTTCATCTTCTGAAGCCACCGTGCCTTCAATCGCGGCACGGTGGCTTTCCAGGATTTGATTGATTCTTTCAGTGTTTTTCCTGGTGGACTTTCCAACCACGCTGTACAAGACATATTTCTTGTCTTGATCATAGGAATGGGGATCGACGATCGGCTTTTCTTCTCCCCGCACTGTCAGGTAAGACGCATACCGACCGGTGCTCTGGAAGGTGGCATTGAAGTCGTTGATCGTTTCTTCAAAGCCTTCTCGCGTCAGATTGGTTTTGTCCAAACCAAAGAAACTTCTGCCACCGAAGGCAACGCCGGGCATGAAGAAAGCTTCTTTCTGGAGAAGCGTGCTGGCGCGGTCCGTCAAGCGGAGTGAGGTATCTGTGAGCTTATCGATCAAAGCCGTCACCCGCGGGTTGTTTTTGTCAACCGCCTCACAGAAAAACGGTTTTTTGATGACGTCTCGTACCGCGGCATCTCTCAGCTCCACAACCATGGCTGCATCCAGCCGTTCACCCTGCACGTCTTTCTTCAGCATTTCTGCGAAAGATTTGTACATTCCCGCCATGTAGCCTGGTTCGGTTTCAAACCGAAGACCTTCATGCGCTCCCGTGTCTTGGGCGCCATGGTCGATCATCAGCCGCCACGCCTGGTCCACCTCCAAGCCAGAAAACTGCGGATGGCCTTGAAGTGCTTGCTTCAAATTCTCTTTTTCCTCGTGGAATTTTTTGATGCCGTAAAGCGCGAACAAGACCAATGTCTTGTCTCTCAAGGGAATGTCTTTGCCAACGTTTCCTTTGAGAAGCGCTTTGCGCATCAGCGTCGCGCGCTGGCCCATGTTCGAAGGCCCTTCGACAGGCATTTGGCGCAAACCGCTCAAAAGAAATGGCGCCAGCTTGGCCATGCAACTGTCATCCAAATAATCTTGTTCATCTCGAAGCGATTGAATGACAGAGCGGTCTTTGAAAAATTCGTTCAACGATTCATGAATCATCCGTTCCGCCGTGGGCACCCGGGGAGGGGGTGCGGCCCGCCTCACGGAGAGCAGGGAAAGAGGCCGGGACAGCGCCTCTCCCATGCTGGTGAGCATCGAACCCCGCGAGGAGCGCAGTTCTGGTTGTTGAGCTGCTGCGTTTGAACCGACGCCTGTTG
>JANXMO010000075.1 GCA_025354615.1 Burkholderiales bacterium
CCTGTCGAGCGACCTGCCGCCGGAACGTCTGGACAGTCTGCGCATCGAGTGTTTCGACATCAGCCACACCGCCGGCGAAGCCACCCAGGCCTCGTGCGTGGTTTTTGAGAACCACCGCATGCAAAACGCGCAGTACCGCCGCTACAACATCGAAGGCATCACCGGCGGCGACGATTACGCCGCCATGCGCCAGGTGCTGGCACGCCGCTACGGCAAATTGGTTGCTGCCATCGCCGCAGCGGCGCCCGCGTCGGCACGCAGCGACTCGCCCAGCCTGGAAACGGCGCTTGCCCCGGCGGCGCTGCCCGCCCAGGCCCGTTTGCCAGACCTGGTACTGATCGACGGTGGCCGGGGCCAGGTCAGCACGGCGCGCGAAGTATTCGATGAGCTCGGCATCGACATCGGCTTGATCGTCGGCGTCGAAAAAGGCGAAGGCCGCAAGGTCGGCCTGGAAGAGCTGGTGTTTGCAGACGGGCGTGCCAAGATCACGTTGGCACGCGACTCGGCGGCACTGATGCTGGTGGCGCAAATTCGAGATGAAGCGCATCGGTTCGCCATCACCGGCATGCGCGCCCGCCGCGCCAGCGTCAGAACAGGCGGCAGCCGGTTGGAAGACATTGCGGGTGTGGGGCCCAAAAAACGCGCCCGGCTGCTGCAGCGTTTTGGCGGCGTGCGCGGGGTGGCAAGCGCCAGTGTCGATGACCTGCTGAGCGTTGAAGGTATTTCCAAAGAACTGGCGGAGGATATTTACCGTGCATTGCATTGACTTTCTATTTCTGTCGCGAACGTATTGGCGGCGCGGTACCGGCGCTGTCCGCAGCGCTTTGGCGGGCACGTTTCTCGTCAGCGCCTGCAGCACGCCGACGTCGTCGCCGGTGCTGTTGTCAGCCACCCGCGCAGCTGAACAGCCCACCGCAACAGCCCCACCCGCCACCGTACGCCTGCCCCCGCCGGCCGCCGTTCGCAGCATGGCCGACGTCAGGCTGCAGGCGGCGCGGCGTTTGATCGCGGCCAATCCAGAGGGCACTTACACCGGGCCCGCGCCTGATCCGCTGCTGGCTATTCCCGTGCTTGAAATCGAGCTGCGCGCCGATGGCCATATTCGCCGCATCGATGTGCTGCGCATGCCGCAGCAGGCACAGGACACGGTTCAAATCGCGGTGGCTGCCGTCCACCGGGCGGCGCCTTTCGGCGACCTTTCGCGCGTGCCCAAGCCGTGGCGTTTCACTGAAACCTTTCTTTTCGACGACGACCGGAAGTTCAAGCCACGCGTACTCGACTGACTTTTGCGCTGCGCCGCGAAGGCACAATCCGCGAATGTTTTTCAATATTCCAACTTTGCTCACCTGGGCCCGCATCGTGGCCATTCCCTTGATCGTTGGCGTTTTTTACCTCGATCTCAGCGAGCCGATGCGCAATCTGGCGGCCACCGTGCTGTTTGTTGTCGTGGCCTTGACCGACTGGGCCGATGGCTTCTTGGCCCGCCGCATGAAGCTGACGTCATCGTTCGGCGCTTTCCTCGACCCGGTGGCCGACAAGTTCCTGGTGTGCGCCGCGCTGTTGGTGCTGGTGCATCTCAACCGCGTTCATGCGCTGGTAGCGTTGGTGATCATCGGGCGTGAGATTGCGATTTCAGCGCTTCGCGAATGGATGGCGCAAATCGGTGCGTCACGCAGTGTGGCCGTGCACGTGTTGGGCAAGCTCAAAACCGTTGTGCAGCTGATCGCCATTCCTTTTCTGTTGTTTGACGGCGTGCTTCTGGGTTGGGTCGACACGCGGCTGTGGGGAACCGTGCTGCTCTACATCGCAGCCGTGTTGACGGTGTGGTCGATGGTGTATTACTTGCAAAAAGCACTGCCTGAGATTCGCGCCAAGGCACGCTGAGTCAGCCTTCCGGCAACAGCGTGGCAGAATTCTCCTGGTCTATTCAGTGACGCTGAACAGATTTGCAAGCGCGGGTGCTTAGCTCAGTTGGAAGAGCGGCGCCCTTACAAGGCGTAGGTCGGGGGTTCG
>JANXMO010000013.1 GCA_025354615.1 Burkholderiales bacterium
GCGCCGAGCGCGGCGAGATCAAGCTCTTCAAGAAGACGCCGGCGCGCGACCTGTGGCGCAAGATGCTGTCGATGCTGTTTGAGACCGGCCACCCGTGGATCACGTTCAAAGACGCTTGCAACGTGCGCTCGCCGCAGCAGCACGTGGGCGTCGTGCACTCGAGCAACCTCTGCACTGAGATCACGCTTAACACCAGCGACACCGAAATTGCTGTGTGCAACCTCGGCTCCGTCAACCTGGTGCACCACTTGAAAGACGGCGCCATCGACCACGACAAGCTCAAGCGCACGGTGGCCACTGCCATGCGCATGCTCGACAACGTGATCGACATCAATTACTACGCCGTCAAGAAAGCGCGTGACTCCAACCTGCGCCACCGCCCGGTGGGCCTGGGGCTGATGGGCTTTCAGGATGCGCTGCACGAATTGCGCGTGCCCTACGCGTCGCAAGAGGCGGTGGATTTTGCCGACCGTTCGATGGAAGCCGTGTGCTTTCACGCCTATTGGGCGTCAACCGAACTGGCGGCTGAGCGCGGCCGCTACTCCACTTACCGAGGCTCGTTGTGGGACCGGGGCATTTTGCCGATCGACTCGCTGGACCTGTTGGCCGAGCAACGCGGCGGTTTTGTGGAAGTCGACCGCAGCAGTACGCTGGACTGGAGCGAATTGCGCTCACGCATCCAGGTGCATGGCATGCGCAACTCCAATTGCGTGGCGATTGCGCCGACGGCCACCATTTCCAACATCGTCGGCGTCAGCGCCTCGATCGAGCCGTCGTTCGGCAACCTGTCGGTCAAGTCCAATCTGTCCGGTGAATTCACGGTGGTCAACGAAAGCCTTGTGCGTGATTTGAAAGCGCTCGGCCTGTGGGACGACGTGATGGTGATGGACTTGAAGCACTACGACGGCTCGCTGCGCCGTATTGACCGCGTGCCCGACAGCCTGAAAACGCTTTACGCCACGGCCTTTGAAATCGAAACGCAATGGTTGGTCGAAGCCGCTTCGCGGCGCCAGAAGTGGATTGACCAGGCCCAGTCGCTCAACATTTACATGGCGGGCGCCTCTGGCAAAAAGCTCGATGAAACCTACAAGCTCGCCTGGAGCCGCGGTCTCAAAACGACCTATTACCTGCGCACGATGGGCGCCACGCACGCCGAAAAATCAACTGTCAAATCACAAGGCCAGCTCAACGCGGTTGCCAGTAACGCCCACGCGCCAATTTCAGCCGCCGCCGACACAACGCCGGCAACCGACATGAAATTTTGCTCGATCGACAACCCTGATTGCGAAGCCTGTCAATAAGGCAAATTCATTTGCACTATTGAATGCCAGCCGCGCCGTTGGTGCGAATCCACAACGCCGTTCGAGGTTGAAACGGCGGGCTTCGCCATAAATTGCTTTGTGTTTGAACACAAGCCTCTGATAATCAAAAAATTCAGGAATCAAATCCATGCTGGTTTGGGAAGAAGATAACAGTTCCACCGCACTGCCGGTTTTAAGCAGCCCGCCGCCTTCGAATGCCATTGCAGCGAAGAGCGCGCCAGCTTCCATGGTTGATTCTGTTTTGCCCAGCGCCCCTTTAGCTGCCCCTGCACGCCGTGTCGTGGCGGCTGACAAACGCATCATCAATGGCAAGACCGACGTCAACCAGTTGGTGCCTTTCAAATACAAATGGGCCTGGGAAAAATACCTCGCCACCTGCGCCAATCACTGGATGCCGCAGGAAGTCAACATGTCGCGCGATATTGCGACTTGGAAAGACCCGAACGGTTTGACCGAAGACGAGCGGCGCATCATCAAGCGCAACCTGGGTTTCTTCGTGACGGCGGATTCACTGGCCGCCAACAACATTGTGCTGGGCACTTACCGCCACATCACCGCACCCGAATGCCGCCAGTTTTTACTGCGCCAGGCTTTCGAAGAGGCGATTCATACCCACGCTTACCAGTACATCGTTGAGTCGCTGGGCTTGGATGAAAGTGAGATTTTCAACGCGTACAACGAAGTCAAATCCATCCGCGACAAAGACGAATTCTTGCTGCCCTTCATCGGCGCCATCATGGACCCGCATTTCCATACGGGCACCCCTGAGAACGACCGAACGCTGCTGAAATCACTGATTGTTTTTGCGTGTTTGATGGAAGGTCTTTTCTTCTACGTTGGGTTTACGCAAATTCTGTCATTGGGCCGGCAAAACAAAATGACCGGCGCAGCCGAGCAATACCAGTACATTTTGAGAGACGAGTCGATGCACTGCAATTTCGGCATCGACTTGATCAACCAAATAAAATTAGAAAACCCTTTGCTGTGGACGCCGGACTTCAAAAACGAAATCAAGGCCTTGTTCATGAAGGCAGTCGAACTTGAATACCGTTATGCCGAAGACACCATGCCACGCGGCGTATTGGGCATGAATGCGTCCATGTTCAAAGGCTACCTGCGCTATGTGGCCAACCGCCGGGCCATGCAGATCGGGCTTGAAGAACTTTTTCCCAGTGAAGAAAATCCGTTTCCCTGGATGAGCGAAATGATTGACCTCAAAAAAGAGCGAAATTTCTTTGAAACTCGGGTGCTGGAATATCAATCAGGTGGAGCGCTTTCGTGGGATTAGTCGCTGTTGCTTAAAAAATTCGAATGAAGGAACAGGGCTTGGTTTGCGTTGCCTGTCGTTCGT
>JANXMO010000172.1 GCA_025354615.1 Burkholderiales bacterium
CGCGCGTGGTGGCCGGCAAACAGCACCACCGCATCCGACAACAGGTCGGACAAAGAATGCAAACCATCGGCCACCAAGCCTTGTGAACCCGAGGCAATACCCGCCGTGACCTGCGTCACGCTCAATCCGATATTGACCGCCACACTGACCCAGGTGCTGCGCGATGCCGCTGCCGCACGCTGCGCCACGCTGCAAACGGCGTGCTCGTGGTCTTCGGCCGGCTCGTTGAATCTCATGTCCCGTCAGCCTTCACCACGTCAGGACTCACCCAACAGCGCCTGAGCGAATTCACGCGCATCGAAGACTTCCAAGTCCTCCAGCCGCTCACCGACACCGATGAAATACACCGGCACCACGGCCGGCCGGCCATCGGCCAGGCGGCGCTCACGTGCCCACAGCGCAATCGCAGCCAACACACCGCCCTTGGCAGTGCCGTCGAGTTTGGTGATGATCAGCCCGGTCAAGCCCAGTGCCTCATCGAACGCCTTAACCTGCGCCAGCGCGTTCTGCCCGGTGTTGCCGTCGATCACCAACAGCACCTCATGCGGCGCACCAGCCTGCGCCTTGCCAATCACGCGGTGAATTTTGCGCAGCTCTTCCATCAAGTGCAGCTGCGTGGGCAGGCGGCCGGCGGTGTCGGCAATCACCACGTCACAACCGCGCGCGCGGCCAGCGGCCACGGCATCAAACGTCACCGACGACGGGTCGCCATCCTGCTGGCTGACGATCTCCACTTGCGTGCGCCCGGCCCACACCGCCAGCTGTTCCTTCGCCGCGGCGCGGAAAGTGTCGGCCGCGGCCAGCAGCACCTTCTGGCCACTTTCCGCCAAGTGGCGCGTCAGCTTGCCGATGCTGGTTGTCTTGCCCGCACCGTTGACGCCGACCACCATCATCACCGTTGGCGTGTGCTCGCCCACCTGCAAACTGTGTTGAAGCGGCTGCAGCAGCGCCGCCAATGCCTCACTCAGCAAACCCCTGACCGCCGCCGGTTCGGTGACCTTGGCTTCCTTGACGCGCCGCTTGAGATCGGCAAGCAAAAATTCCGTGGCTTTGACCCCCGCGTCGGCCAGCAACAGCGCCGCTTCCAGCTCTTCATACAACGCATCGTCGATCTGCGTGCCGGTGAACACCCGCGTGAAGCTGCTACCCGTTTTGCGCAAGCCCTGGCGCAGCTTGTCGAGCCAACCCTGCCGAGCCGTGGCCGCTTGCGGATCCGGTAGTTGCGGCAAAACGCTGTCTTCGCTCTCAACAGCGCTCGCTGGCGCTGACGCTGGCGCAGCAGCCAACGCGGTTGGTGTGGACACCGTGGCCGCTTCAACAGGCGGCTTCTTTTTGCGGAAAAAACTGAACATAAAAAAGCCTTGGAGAAAACGCACGAGCAGCCGCACGCCCTTGAGCCCGAACGCCGAAACAGCGTGGCTATAATTATCGGCTCAGGCGCTTTAGCTCAGTCGGTTAGAGCGACGGAATCATAATCCGCAGGTCCGGGGTTCGAATCCCTGAAGCGCCACCAATAAAATCAATGGGTTACGTTGCAAAGCGTAGCCCATTTTCGTTTTCTGGCGGGCGAATATCAGACAGTTGTCTGATTTCGCGCTTTGGCACGGCCGTACACTGCCAACATGCGCCGCTGGCTGACCCTCATGCTTTTGGTCTTCATCCCGCTCCAGCTTTCCTGGAGCGCGGCTGCGGCGTATTGCCATCACGAAAACGCCGGCGCAGCCCGACACTTCGGCCACCACCCGCACGAGCATGTGGACAAGGCAGACCCATCTTCCCTGAAAGATGCCGCCGCGAAGGCCGAAGCGCACAAAACGCACAAGGCTGACCAGCCCTGTGACGGCGACTGCGCGTACTGCCATCTTGGCAGTGCGGCGGCGCTCATTGCTGAAGTGCTCAAGCCGGGCACGCAACAGGCCGCCCTCGCCACGCTTGAAGTCGAGCCACCCGTCTCGACCCGGGCGCCGGACCAGCACGACCGCCCCAATTGGCGCATCGCCTGATCGGCGAGCGCAGCGCCACACCGCCTCTTTCCCGCTCGGCTTCCGCCGCGCTGCGCCCGTCGATTTCTCTCCGTTGTTTTTGCAACTTTGGAGTTTTCGATGCGCAGATTTTTCGTGCCGCTGGCTACAGCTGCCCTCTTTTCCAATACCGTTTTGGGCCAGCCCGTTCGACCGGAGGCCACGGCACTGCAGGCGCCTGCCGCCCGGTTCATCCAAGGTCTGACGCTTGACGCTGCCCTGCAAGCCGCGCTGAGCCGCAATTCCAACCTGCGGGCAGCGGCGCTGGGGGTTGAAGCCAGCGGCGGTGCGTTGCAGCAGG
>JANXMO010000176.1 GCA_025354615.1 Burkholderiales bacterium
CGATCTGATCGAACTTTTCGGCCCAGAGCCCAGCAATCAAGCCCAGTGCACCCATCATCGCGGCACCGGCCAGGCCGAACACCAGCACCCACAAGGGCTGTGCCAGCGGCAGCGGTGCAAACCACATCGTGACGGCAAGCACGCCCGCGCCGACCACCACGCCGCGCACCACCGAAGCGCCGACGTAAGCCGCAAACCAGGCCCAATGCGACAACGGCGTGACCAGCAAGAACACCAGATTGCCGGTGATCTTGCTTTGGATCAGCGAGGAACTGCTGTTGGCGAACGCGTTCTGCAGCACGCTCATCATGACCAGCCCGGGTATCAAAAAGCTGGTGTAGCCGACGTTGCCGAACACCTTGACGTGGTCTTCCAGCACGTGGCCGAAGATCAGCAGGTACAGCACCGCTGTCAACACTGGCGCGGCCACGGTTTGAAAACCCACCTTCCAGAACCGCAGCACTTCTTTGTAGAGCAAGGTGCGGGCACCAGACAACGGGCCGGTATCCGCTTTCAGGATTTCAATGGTTTTGGCAGTCATGGTGCTCTTGCCGTTGCTGCTGACGACGCAGGCGCGTCGCTCATGATGTCGAGAAAAACGTCTTCCAGGTCGGCGCGGCCGATTTCCAGGTCTTCCACGGCGCAGCCGGCGCTGCGCAGCTGGGCCAGCACCTGTTCAACGTCGGCCGCATCACGGGTTTTCAGCTGGACGATGCGCCCGGTGACGCGCGCATTGGGTGCCAGCGCTGGCGGCAACGCGCCGTCCAGCTTGAAGCGCAGCATCGTGCTGGGCCGGCCGGCCAGCAGCGCGGAGGTGCGGTCCAGCGCCACCACCCTGCCCTTTTTCAACATCGCGATGCGGCTGCACAGCGCTTCGGCTTCTTCCAGGTAGTGTGTGGTCAGCAGCACGGTATGGCCTTGCTGGTTGAGCTTGGCGACGAATTGCCACAGCGTTTGCCGCAACCCGACGTCGACGCCTGCGGTCGGCTCGTCCAGCACGATGACCGGCGGCCGGTGCACCAGCGACTGTGCGACCAGCACGCGGCGCTTCATGCCGCCGGACAGCTGCCGCATGTTGGCGTCGGCTTTGTCGGCCAGGCCCAGGCTGTTGAGCAGCTCGTCGATCCATGCCGCGTTGTCGCGCACGCCGAAATAACCGCTTTGGATTCGCAGCGTTTCGCGCACGCTGAAAAAAGGGTCGAACACCAGTTCCTGCGGCACGATGCCGAGACAGCGCCGCGCCGCGGCGTAGTCGTCAACCACATCGTGGCCCAGCACGCTGACGCGCCCGCCACTGGCGCGCGACAAACCCGCCAGCACGTTGATCAGCGTGGTTTTGCCGGCGCCGTTGGGCCCGAGCAGGCCGAAGAACTCGCCGGCGGCGATGTCGAAGTGCACATCGTCAAGCGCCTGCACCTCGCCGCGCCGGCTGGAAAAAGATTTGCTGACGTGCTGGAATGAAATGGCAGTCATGGAAAGGACAGAGTAGGTACGACAAAAAGGGCGGCTGAAAGGACGGGGTTTACGGTTACGGTGACCGGCTGCGCAACGCATCGTGCAGCGCCAGGAACTCAAGCGTCAGCTTGTGCCGCGGGTCCAGGTGAACCATCGGCATCGCCTTTTCATGCGATTCCTTCATCCGCACCGAGGCGCTGAGATAGGGCTGCAGCACCGGCAGGCCTTCAGCAACCAGCTCGTCCACCATACGCTGCGGCAGGTTGGCGCGCGC
>JANXMO010000182.1 GCA_025354615.1 Burkholderiales bacterium
CAATGAAATAGACGCATTGATCCTCTATTGTGAAAGACTTGCTTCAGGTGAGAACGGCGGTGGTAGCGGTTTTTCAACACTCTCCTAATAGTTTCGGTGGAACTACTGAATTAAACCATTTTTTAACGCGTAATATGTCAAATCGCTGTTTGTGCTCAAGCGCATTTTTTCCATCACTCTTGTCCGGTAAGTACTGACCGTCTTAACACTCAACGACATACTGTCAGCCATCGTGCCAATTGTTTCGCCTTTGGCAAGTCTTAGAAAGACTTGAAATTCTCGCTCTGACAGTTGCTCATGAATGGGCTTTTCATTTGCCCCACCCAGGCCATCCGCCAACATCTCTGCAACCCCTGCGGTTATATATTTACGGCCCCGAAATACAGTGCGAATGGCTTTGACTATTTCTTCAGGATCGCAGTCCTTGCTCAAGTAACCACTGGCTCCTTGGCGTAAAAGTGTTGTAGCGTAATGTTCCTCGGGAAAGCCACTCAAAATAAGCACTGGTAAATCGGGCGCACGAGCTTTAATAGAAGCCAACGCATCAACGCCACTTTGGTCTGGCATTGATAAATCCATTACCAATACGTCGGCCAGTTCCTTGCGCACAATGTCGACTGCTTCACGACCTGTCGCGGCTTCTGCAACCACCACAAGGTCTACTTGCTCAGAAAAAAACTGACGCAGTCCTGCACGCACAATGGCGTGGTCATCAATGATGGCAACTCTGATCATATGGTGAGGCAGTAGGAGAAAACGGATCAGGTCGAAGTTTAAGGCAAACTAGCACGCGCCCGTCTTTAGGAATTTTTATGTCATTAAATTTGGTCCGGCGCGTCAGCACCAGTCCGTTGGCCTTTCCACTCGCTGCCATGGCAGCTTTAGTGATGTTTTTTCTCAGTGAAACGTCTTACGGCCATGCAGACGCCTCATTGAATGCACTGTCCACGATTGGAAATGCACGCCTTGACACTCAAACCTTATGGCGTAGCTTGCTGGACGCAGAAACTGGACAGCGCGGCTACCTACTCACAGGCCGACCGGAATATTTAAAACCTTACGTTGATGCACAGGGTCATGTCACAGCCGCGCTTGATGGCCTTGAAAAGTATTATGCGCAAGATCCCGTTGGCAGGCCGTTGATCATAGAATTATCTCGATTGGCCAATGAAAAACTGTCAGAGCTGTCGACAACTTTAAAATTAAAAAGTGAAGGCAAAGAAACGGCTTGGCGGGAGTTGCTTCTCACCAATATTGGAAAAGAAAAAATGGATGCCGTTCGCAATGCCTCTCAAATACTTGTTCAACGGGAAACGCAAAAAATAAATCAAGAACGGGAGCGTGTTTCCCGCACAATTTTAGTCAATCGCATAGGGGTTAGCGGATTAACAGCGCTTAGTTTATTGGCGCTTTTTATGTATTTTCGCCAAACTGCCGCCCTTGATCGGCAGCGCAACGAACAACAAAATGAAGTCAAGGTTGAGCGTGACCATCTAGAAAAAGAAGTGCAGGAAAGAACAGCACAACTTACAGAACTGGCACGTCATTTACAAACTGCACGAGAAGATGAACGAAGCCGATTGGCACGAGATCTGCACGATGAACTTGGCGCCTTGTTAACAGCAGCCAAGTTGGATGCAGCACGTTTAAAGTCACGCCTTGGAACAGCTTTAACGCCAGATATAACAGCACGTTTAACGCATCTTAACGAAACTCTTAACAGTGGAATCGCTTTAAAACGACGCATTATTGAAGATCTACGTCCGTCGTCTTTAAGCAACCTTGGTTTGGTTGCAGCACTCGACATTTTGACGCGAGAATTTTCTGAGCGCACTAATCTTGAAGTTTTGACTAACCTGGTGCCCGTTTCACTTTCGCCTTCAGGTGAATTGATGGTTTATAGACTTGTTCAAGAAGCACTGACCAATATTGCAAAATATGCAAACGCAAAACAAGTCAATGTAAAGCTTTTTACTGAAGACAACCGTGTTGAAGTTTTTGTGAAAGACGATGGTATTGGATTTGATATTGAAGTACCAAGATTATGGGCTCATGGTTTATTGGGCATGCGCTATCGTGTCGAAGCGGAGGGAGGCATCATGACCTTAAAATCTAGCCCTGGCCATGGAACAGTGGTTCAAGCCAACTTGCCTTCAAAAATTAAATAAATTCAGCTGTAAGTTAATTCTTACGTTATGGCGTTGAAATTGCTGACATTTCTTCAGCAAAGCACCTCTACAAAAAATAGTTTTAACTTATAGCATGGCTTCAACATGTTCTGCTGAATGGAGTCTCTATGTTGCACTATGCGGTTGTATTTTTCGTTATTGCGTTGATAGCGGCGGTTTTTGGTTTTGGGGGAATTGCCGCAAGCGCTATTGGTATTGCAAAAATTCTTTTCATCATTTTTGCAATTCTATCTGTATCGACTTTTTTGTACGGTTTTTTCCGTCGAAACTAAATAATCAGCGATCAGCATTAATAATAAATTAAATTTAAGGTTTAAAATGAATGATTTAAAACGAATTTTTTCTGCATCGCAAGATATGGCGCAACAGGCAAATGACTTTGCCATCAAAGCAGCACGTTCTACAAAAGACGCTGCAGATAATGCATTAGATTCTGCGTCTGACCGTATTGGTGATGTTCGAGAGCGTATGGAGCCATTGGCACATAAGGCGGCCAGTAAAGTAGAAGAAATTGCTCGTCGTGGTATGGAAACCGCTCGGAATAGCTCTCAACAAGCAAGTGAAAACGTTGCTCGTTTGGGTGAAAATGCAATTGAATATGTGAGAGAAAAGCCTTTTAAATCTGCG
>JANXMO010000252.1 GCA_025354615.1 Burkholderiales bacterium
TGTTCGCCTGGCTGGCCGGCGCCGCCATTGCCGCCGGCTGGCGCCGCAGCCGCCGCGCCGCGCTGTGGTGGCCGGCGCCGGCGGCCGGGCGCTGGGGTGGCTTGGCGGCTGCATTCGCTTATGCGGTGTTTTCCGGCTGGGGCGTGCCGTCGCAGCGCACGGTGGCGATGCTGGCTTGTGTTACTGCGCTGCAAGCCGCTGGTTGCCGCTGGCCCTGGCCGTTGGCATTGTTGGTGGCCGGCGTAGTGGTCAGCGCGCTCGACCCTTGGGCGCTGCTGCAAGCGGGGTTTTGGCTGTCGTTCATGGCGGTGGGCTTGTTGATGGCGTCAGGCGGCGAACGCTTGGCGACGACGGATGCTCCGGCCGACTCTGAAAAGCCGCGCGATGTCTGGCAACGCGGGGCGGCTGCGCTGTTCTCGGTCGTGCAGGGCGGCGTCAAGACACAACTGGTCGCCACCATTGGGCTGGCGCCGTTGACGCTGGTGTTTTTCCAGCAGTTGTCTTTGGTCGGCCTGCTGGCCAACCTGGTGGCGATTCCAGTCATCACGCTGTTGATCACGCCGCTGGCGCTGTTGGGCGCGCTCGTCTGGCCGCTGTGGCTGGCCGGCGCATGGGTGGTGTCGCAGTTGATGGTCGGCTTGCAGGTGCTGGCCGCTTGGCCAAGCGCCGTGTGGTGGGCGCCGGTGGCGCCTTGGTGGGGGCAGGCAGCCGGGCTGGCGGCGGCGGCGCTGGCGGTGTTGCCGCTGCCGTGGCGGCTGCGCGTGTTGGCGCTGCCGCTGGCGCTGGCCTTGCTGTTGCCGCCGCTGGCGCGGCCGCCACCCGGCCAGTTCGAGCTGCTGGCCGCGGATGTGGGGCAGGGCACGGCGGTGCTGGTACGCACCCATGCCCACTTGCTGGTCTATGACAGCGGCCCGCAGTACGCACGCGACAGCGACGCCGGCCAGCGCGTGCTGCTGCCGCTGCTGCACGCGCAGGGCGAGCAGCGCATTGACCGCCTCATGCTCAGCCACCGGGACAACGACCACACCGGCGGCGCCGCGGCGCTGCTGCGCAGCCTGCCGGTGGCCGCGCTGTCAAGTTCGCTGGAAGACGGCCACCCGCTGCTGCAGGACGCCGCGCATCGCGCCGTTCCCTCCACCCGCTGCGCGGCTGGCCAGGCTTGGCAATGGGATGGTGTTGACTTCGAGCTGCTGGCGCCGCCCGCGGCGGCCTATCAACAAGCCCAGCGCGCCAATGCCGTGTCGTGCGTGCTGCGCGTACGTGCCGGCCCGCGCAGCGCGTTGTTGACGGGTGACATCGAGCGGGCGCAGGAAGCGGCGCTGGTGGTGGAGCGCGGCACGGCCCTTGCAAGCAACGTGCTGATCGTGCCGCACCACGGCAGCAAGACGTCGTCAACGCCAGGGTTCATCGACGCCGTTGCGCCGCAGGTGGCCGTGTTCCAGGCCGGCTACCGCAGCCGTTTCGGCCACCCGGCGCCGGAAGTGGTGGAGCGTTATGTGCAACGTGGCATCAGCATTGCCACCAGCCCGGCTTGTGGTGCCTGGCAGTGGCGCAGCGACGACACTGAGCGCAATTCCGGCAGTTGCGAGCGCGAACAGGCCCGGCGCTACTGGCATCATGCTGCGCCGGTCTTGCTGCCTTAGGCTATTGATCTGGTGTTCGCTGTTCCGTCTGAAAGAAAGATGCCGATGAAACTGGGTTTTGACGAGATGCAGGCTACGCCGGAGCAGGTCCGCGAGCACTATGAAGGTTATGGCCGCTGGCTGAACCAGCAGCCGCCCGATGTGATGAGCTCGCGCCGCGAGGAAGCGGAAATGATTTTTCGCCGCGTCGGCATCACCTTCGCCGTTTATGGCGCCAAAGACGAAGGCGGCTCGGGCACCGAGCGGTTGATTCCGTTTGACCTCGTGCCCCGCGTGATCCCGGCGCACGAGTGGTCGGAGATGGAGCAGGGCCTGCGCCAGCGCGTGACCGCGCTCAACCGCTTCATTCACGACGTCTACCACGGGCAGGACATCCTCAAGGCCGGCGTGGTGCCGGCTGAGCAAGTGTTGCAGAACGCCCAGTTCCGCCCTGAAATGATGGACGTGGACGTGCCCTGCAACATGTATTCGCACCTGAGTGGTGTTGACATCGTGCGCGCCGCCAATGGCGACGGCAGCGGCAGTTACTACGTGCTTGAAGACAACCTGCGCGTACCCAGCGGCGTCAGCTACATGCTGGAAAACCGCAAGATGATGATGCGGCTGTTCCCCGAGCTGTTCAGCCAGCACCGCGTGGCCCCGGTTGCGCATTACCCCGACTTGCTGCTGGAAACGCTGCGCGCGGTGGCGCCGGCGGCTGTCAACGAGCCCACCGTGGTGGTGCTGACGCCAGGCATGTACAACAGTGCCTACTTCGAGCACGCCTTTTTGGCCCAGCAAATGGGCGTCGAGCTGGTGGAGGGCAAGGATTTGTTCGTCAAGGACAACTTCGTCTACATGCGCACCACGCAGGGCCCGAAACGCGTTGATGTCATTTACCGCCGTGTCGACGATGATTTCCTTGACCCGACGGCGTTCCGCAAAGACTCGACCTTGGGCTGCGCCGGCCTGCTGGCCGCCTACCGTGCGGGCAATGTGACCTTGTCGAACGCCATTGGCACCGGGATTGCTGACGACAAGTCGATCTACCCCTACGTGCCCAAAATGATCGAGTTCTACCTCGGCGAAAAACCCATTCTCAACAACGTGCCGACCTACCAGTGCCGTGACCCGGCTGATCTGCAATACGTGCTGGCGCACCTGCATGAGCTGGTGGTCAAGGAAGTGCACGGCGCGGGCGGCTACGGCATGCTGGTCGGCCCGGCCGCCAGTACGCAGGAAATCGATGACTTCCGCCGTGCGCTCGAAGCCAACCCGCAGGGCTACATCGCACAACCCACGTTGTCGCTGTCGACTTGCCCGACCTTTGTCGAGTCCGGCGTGGCGCCGCGTCATATCGACTTGCGCCCGTTCGTGCTGTCCGGCAAAACCGTGCAGATGGTGCCTGGGGGCTTGACGCGGGTGGCGCTGAAGCAGGGTTCGCTGGTGGTCAACTCCTCACAGGGCGGCGGCACCAAGGACACCTGGGTGCTGGAAGCGGAAGAGGTGAACTGACATGCTTTCCAGAACTGCCGATCACCTCTACTGGATGGCGCGTTACATGGAACGCGCGGAAAACACCGCCCGTCTGCTCGACGTCAGCTACCAGACTTCGCTGTTGCCGCAGTCGGCCCACGCGGCCGAAAAGGGCTGGAACGGCTTGTTGAGCATCTCCGAGCTCATCGAGGATTTCACTTCCCGCTACGGCGAGCTGACGCCGCACAAGGTGATGGACTACATGGTGCGCGACCCGCAAAACGGTTCCAGCATCCGCAGCTGCCTGCATGCCGCACGCGAAAACGCACGAGCGGTGCGTGGCACGCTGACCACCGAGGTGTGGGAAACGCAGAACCAGACCTGGCTTGAGTTCGACCGCATGGCGGGCAATGAAGCGCTGTTGAAAGACCCGGGAAATACGTTCGAATGGGTCAAATTCCGTTCGCACCTGTCACGCGGTGTGACGGTGGGCACGATGCTGCAGGACGAGGCCTTTCACTTCCTGCGCATCGGCAGTTTTCTCGAACGCGCCGACAACACCGCGCGGCTGCTCGATGTGAAGTTCCATGCGGTCGACAGCGAGTTTTATGGTGCGGCCGGTAGCCGCGCGCAAAGCCAAAGCCAAAGCCAAAGCCAAAGCCAAAGCCAAAGCCAGGGCGCCTTGCGCGGGTTGCCTAACAACGTCGGCCATGGGGCGCAAGAGAACGCCCGCGACGTCGAAAACGATTTCTACCACTGGTCAGCCGTGTTGCGCTCGGTCTCGGGGTTCGAGGTTTACCGCAAGGCCTACCGCAACGTGATCCGGCCGGAAAAAGTGGCCGAGCTGATGATTCTGCGTGCCGACATGCCACGCTCACTTGCCGCGTGCATGCAGGAGGTGTTGATCAACCTGCGCCGCGTGGCCAACGAGCAGTCGAGCGACACCATCCGCCATGCCGGGCGCCTCAACGCTGATTTGCAATATGGCCGTATCGACGAAATCCTGGACACCGGGTTGCACGCCTACCTGACGCAGTTTCTGGAAAAAGTCGGCACCTTGGGCGTGGGCATCAGCCGCGACTTTCTCGTTCCGGTGGAAGCCTGAATTTTTGTTGAATACGGTCTGTCGTGAGGGCGCCGCCTGCCATGGCGTTTTCACGACCTTTTTGGAGTTTTGAATGTCCATCCACGTCGCGCTGAACCACGTGACCCACTACCACTACGACAGGCCGATCCATCTCGGCCCGCAGGTGGTGCGGCTGCGCCCGGCGCCCCACGCGCGCACCCGCATCCTCAGCTATTCGATGCGTGTGGCGCCAGCCGAGCACTTCCTCAATTGGCAGCAGGACCCGCAGTCGAACT
>JANXMO010000299.1 GCA_025354615.1 Burkholderiales bacterium
CCCTACGCAAGCCGCAATGTCACCAGCCAGAATTTCTTTGATTTCTTCGCGCTGGTTGGCGTGCATTTGAAGAATGCGGCCAATACGCTCCTTCTTCCCACGGATCGGGTTGTAAACCGAGTCACCGGACTTCAGGACACCCGAGTACACGCGCACGAATGTCAGTTGGCCGACATATGGATCAGTCATCAACTTGAATGCCAGTGCCGCGAACTTTTCTTCGTCATTGGCTTGCCGCACAACCGGCTTTTCATCGTCATCCGTTCCTGGCACAGGCGGAATGTCGACCGGTGAAGGCATGAAATCAATCACACCATCCAGCATGCGCTGCACGCCTTTGTTTTTGAACGCCGTGCCGCAAAACATCGGTTGAATTTCTGCTGCAATCGTGCGCGCGCGAATGCCAAGTTTGACCTCTTGTTCCGACAACTCGCCGGACTCCAGGTACTTGTTCATCAACTCCTCATTCGATTCAGCTGCCGCTTCCACGAGGTTTTCACGCCACTTCTGCGCTTCGGCCAACAGGTTGGACGGAATCTCTTCGTAATTGAATTTCATGCCCTGCGACGCCTCATCCCAGATGATGGCTTTCATCTTGATCAAGTCGATCACGCCGGTGAAGTTTTCCTCGGCGCCAATCGGAATGACGACCGGCACCGGGTTCGCTTTCAGCCGAACCTTCATCTGGTCATAGACCTTGTAGAAATTGGCGCCCGTGCGGTCCATCTTGTTGACAAACGCAAGACGCGGCACCTTGTACTTGTTGGCTTGCCGCCAAACCGTTTCAGATTGCGGCTGCACGCCGCCAACAGCGCAATACACCATGCAGGCGCCGTCCAACACGCGCATCGAACGCTCTACTTCAATCGTGAAGTCCACGTGCCCAGGCGTATCAATGATGTTGATGCGGTGCTCAGGGTAGGACAGCTCCATCCCTTTCCAAAAACAGGTGGTTGCAGCCGAGGTGATCGTGATGCCACGCTCTTGTTCCTGCTCCATCCAGTCCATCGTCGCAGCGCCGTCGTGCACTTCGCCAATCTTGTGATTGACGCCGGTGTAAAACAAGATGCGCTCGGTCGTGGTGGTTTTTCCGGCGTCGATGTGAGCGGAAATACCAATGTTGCGATAACGCTCAATCGGGGTTTTGCGAGACATGGAATCACTCCAGAAAGAATGACAAAAACACGCGCCGCTCGCGGGCCATCAAAACCCCGGAGCGGCCGGAAGACAAACCGGCTCGTGGCCGGCTGTGTCAGAAGAAAAAAGCTTAGAAGCGGAAGTGCGAGAAAGCCTTGTTGGCCTCTGCCATACGGTGAACTTCGTCACGCTTTTTCATGGCGCCGCCACGCCCTTCCACCGCCTCCAGCAGCTCGTTGGCCAAGCGCTGGGCCATGGACTTTTCGCCTCGTTTACGAGCTGACTCTTTCAGCCAACGCATGGCCAAAGCAACACGGCGGACAGGACGCACCTCGACAGGCACTTGGTAGTTGGCACCGCCCACACGGCGTGATTTGACTTCCACCATGGGCTTGATGTTGTTCAACGCCACCATGAAGATTTCAAGTGGATCTTTACCCGACTTTTTCTCCACTTGCTCAAGCGCACCATAAATGATTCGCTCGGCAACGGCTTTCTTGCCCGACTCCATGATCACGTTCATGAATTTGGACAAATCTACGGACCCGAACTTTGGATCAGGCAGGATGTCCCGTTTGGGGACTTCGCGACGACGAGGCATTTCTCTTCCTTTGGCTTCAGTTGCGCGGCTCAAAACCGCACCGAGCCGTCATTTGACGACTCACTTACTCGGCAGCACGTTGAATTGACTGCCGCGCGGTACCGGACACGATTGACAAGTGCCGGCAATAAATATATCGAAGGCTTATGCCTTTTTGGGACGCTTGGCGCCGTACTTCGAGCGCGACTGCTTGCGGTCTTTCACACCTTGCAAGTCCAATGAACCGCGGACGATGTGATAGCGAACACCTGGCAAGTCTTTGACACGACCGCCGCGCACGAGCACTACGCTGTGCTCTTGCAGGTTATGGCCTTCACCACCAATATAGGAAATTATTTCAAAGCCGTTGGTCAAACGAACTTTGGCGACTTTACGAAGCGCGGAATTCGGCTTCTTGGGCGTCGTTGTGTAAACACGGGTACAAACCCCCCGGCGCTGCGGGCTACCCTGCATTGCAGGGGACTTGGACTTGACGGTCTCGGTCTCGCGGCCATGGCGCACGAGCTGGTTGATGGTTGGCATGTAGTAGACAAGTGTTCCGTTATAAAACGCGCCTGGATGTGGAGCGCCCGTATTTCGCAAATTTCTGACGAATCAAAAAGCTGGCAATTCGAAAGCAAAGCTTTTTTGCAGAAAAGCCTTTGAGTATAAGGATGTAAAACGCTGGCGGCAAGCCAAGACGTGCAAAGTCGTTCCTTGATCCTCAAATTAAAACTTACAATCGTGGTGTAGACCCACTTGGCGCAGGCGCCGAGGCCATACGGCCTTTTATTGGCTCACCAGTAGACAAAGGCACAGCAGAGGCACTTGGTGCACCGGGTCTAGCGGCCACGCGGCCTTCAACTGCCGTGCTGCCGCGTTGGCGCTTGAGGTCTTCATTGGCGCCTGGGGCCGACGCCGTTGTACCCGGTACCGGCACCGTGTTTTGAGCGGTTGCTGTATGAGCTGCCATAGCGGCAACCATCAATAAAGGACAAGCAAAAACTGTGACGCGCATATAAATCTTTCAATTGATTGAAAAGCGCAGTGTGAGAGACGTAAAAAATTCGGCTTGTCGGCAACGCGCTGGCATGTACGTAGTCTCGTTCCTACAACGGACGGCAACAAACCACGTAGCACGCAAACAAATCACTGTTCAACGAAAGCACGTTCAATGACAAAGTCACCCGGCGTAGACGTGTTGCCTTCCTTGAAAGCGTGCTTTTTAAGCAAAACTTTCAAATCACGCAGCATGCCGGGGCTGCCGCAGATCATCACCCGGTCTTGTGTAGGGTCCAGCGCAGGCACTCCAAGGTCTTTGAACAGCTTGCCGCTCTCCATCAAGTCAGTAATGCGGCCGGTGTTGCTGAAAGATTCACGCGTCACTGTTGGGTAATAGCGCAACTGGCTGGCCACCATTTCACCCAGCAGCTCATGGGCGGGCAAATGCTCGGTCAACAAGTCGTGGTAAGCAAGTTCGTCGACCAATCTGACGCCGTGAACCAGAATCACCTGCTCAAACTTTTCATACGTTTGAGGATCGCGCACGATGCTCATGAAGGGCGCCAACCCTGTACCCGTTGCCAACAAATACAGGCGCTTGCCAGGCAAAAGATAGTCGACGACCAGCGTGCCTGTCGGCTTGCGGCCGACCAGAAGCGTGTCACCGACCTGGATATGTTGCAACCGCGATGTAAGCGGCCCATCTGCCACTTTGATGCTGAGAAATTCGAGATGGTCTTCGTAGTTGGCGCTGACGACGCTGTAAGCGCGCAACAGCGGTTTGCCGTCCACCCGCAGGCCGATCATCGTGAAGTGGCCGTTTGAAAAGCGCAGCGATGGTTCGCGCGTGGTGGTAAAGGTGAACAGGCGGTCTGTCCAGTGGTGGACGCTCAACACACGTTCTTCATTGAAAGCACTCATAAACAACTTCAATCAGGTCAAAAAGGTTGCGGGCGTTAATAAAGTCAAACGCACCGAAGGTGCGGAGCCACATTTTGGAGGCAGTTGCATGAAGGTGGCGTAGGAACGAGCCCACGCTTACAGTTGTTGCACGCCGATGGCAAAACCGCTGGAATCACTTCACGCTTTGCTGTCGTGACAAAAATTCCCTGATGACAGCAAGATATTTTTGCACCGTGCACGTTGTTGCGCCGTCTTGCAACCACTTTTAAAACCATGACTTCGACGATTCCCACGCAACGGCGCTTCTTGCCAGCATTCTCACTTGTCATATTGCTTTTACTTGCTCTTATCGCATTTTTTGAATGGCAAGGCTGGCCTTTTTTGGCGGCGCCCGCTCAGCGGGCCCTGAGCAACATGTTGCACCGGGATGTTCATTTTGGTGACCCCAGTGGTCCGCCGCAGCTACGCGTTCACCTGCTCGGCCACCTCAAAATTGCAGCACCACGCATTGAAATCGGCGCGCCCAGTTGGAGCAAAGCGCCACCGATGTTGGTTGCCGAGAACGCCGTTTTGGTGTTGGACTGGACGGCGTTGTGGAAAGCATGGCGCGGCCAGCCGCTTGTCGTGCGCGAACTCCATGCCACACGGGCGGATATTGAAGTCGAGCGCTTGACCGATGGCCGGGCATCGTGGCAATTCGATGCTTCAAAACCTGGGCAGGCGGCAACGCCTTTGCCGCAGTTCGGCCGCCTGACGATTGACAACGGCAGCGTGCGTTGGACGGACGCACTTTTGGCAGCCGATGTGCAGGCCCACTTCGCCTTGCGAGATGGCCGGGAAGGGCTGATGCCTGCAGCTTTCCCTACAGCTTCCGCAGCCGCAAGCGTTGCTTCAGCGGCAAACTCTGCGTCCGCCCCACTCGCTGCGGCATCTGCTGCAAATGGCTTGCATGTGGACGCGAAGGGTCGCTGGAAGGGGCTTCCGCTGGCGGCGCAGTTGCACACCAGTGGCTTGCTGCCGTGGGTGAGCGGCGATGCGGCAGCGCCTGCAGTACCGGTGCAGTTGCACGGCAATCTTGGGGGTGCGCGGCTGAATTTTCAGGGCAGTGTGACCGACGCGTTGCATTTCAACGCAATGCACGGCCGCTATACGCTTGGCGGGCCGTCGCTGGCCGCCGTGGGTGATGTGCTGGGCGTCACGCTTCCCACCACTCATCCATTCCAGACGCAAGGCCTGGTGGCCCGCGAGGGCGACGTCTGGCGCTTGGTTATCGAATCGGCGCGGGTGGGTGACAGCCGGCTCAACGGCGCCTTCAGTTTCGATCAAAGCCGTGCCAAGCCCTTGCTGGCCGGCCGCCTGGGCGGCAACATGCTGAAGCTGGCTGACTTGGCGCCGGCCATCGGCAAGCAAGAGCGGCACAGCCGTGCGCCTTCCGCGGCGGCCAGCGCTGCGGATTCAGCCCAGCCCGGCCGCGTGCTACCTGACCGCGCGTTCGATTTGCCGTCGCTGCGCGCCATGGATGCCAACGTGCTGGTTGACATCGAGACGGTTGACCTCAATACCGGCGGCCTGGAGCCGCTGCATCCGCTGCGTGGCCATCTGAAACTGGCCAATGGCGTGCTGACTTTGACCGATCTGGATGCGCGCACGGCGCAAGGCCGTGTCGGCGGCAGCGTCCAGCTCGATGGCCAATCGGCTCGCGCCCAATGGTCGACCGATCTGCATTGGGACGATATCCGTTTGGAAAACTTCATTCATCAAACACGCGCCAAGGGCGCACCCCCCTGGATTGCCGGCCAGCTGCGTGGGCAGGCCAAGCTGGCGGGCGAAGGCCGCTCCACGGCCAGCATATTGGCCAGTTTGCGGGGCAACGTCCGCACGCAATTGCGGGACGGCGCCGTTTCGCACCTGGCCGTTGAAGCGGGCGGGCTGGATGTGGCGCAAGCACTGGGTGTGCTGGTGCGTGGCGACCAGGCGTTGCCGGTACAGTGCGCCGTGGCTGATCTGACCGTTGACAAAGGGCGCATGACACCGCGTGTGATGGTGATCGACACGCTCGATTCGGCCTTGTGGATCGACGGTTCGCTGTCACTGGCCGATGAGTCACTCGACTTGCGAGCCGTGGTCAGCCCTAAAGACTTCAGCCCTCTGACGCTGCGCACGCCGATTCATGTGCGTGGCAGCTTTTCGGCGCCAGAGGTGTCGCTTGAAAAAGGCCCGCTGGTGCGCACGATCGGGGGCGCCGCGCTGTTGGCGCTCATCAACCCACTCGCGGCGTTGATTCCGCTGTTCGACCAGGCGCAAACGGCGCAAGCCGACCGCGGTGCCGCCGGCTGTACGGACTTGGTCCGCCGCGGCCAGGCGGCGCGTGCGGTGCCGCCGCGCAAAGCCAAACGTTGAAGTCTCGAAATGAACCGCAGCCTGCAACACCATGCAAGCGCACTCGCGGGCAGCCGCAAACCAAGTGCTGTCAAGGCAGATCGCCAGACGTTTTGGTAATTGACTGAGTAAACGTTCCTGTGCACCCCTCTAGTCTGCTTTTGAACGGCGATCAGTCGCCCACCGTGGTTGGTGATGCGCGGCTGCGTATGTGCTGGTGCTGCGGCCAGCCGCACCGTTTCGCCCCCTTGGCGGCGGACAACGTTGCCCACTGTGTGCGCTGTGACGCTGTGTTGGCACGCGGGCATCGGCTGTCATTGCAAGCGCTGCTGGCACTCACACTGGCCGCAGCGCTGCTGTTTGCCATCGCGCAATGCAGTCGGATGGTGACAGTGCGGCTCAACGGCACGCCCACTGCCGCCAGCTTTCCTGCCGCAGTGGCATCGGCAGCGCGGCAAGGCCAGCCGGTGGTGGCGGTGGTCGCCGGCGCCACCGCCATTGCGGCACCGGCCTTTTTGATCGTTTTGCGCCTGTACCTGCTGATCCCGCTGGTGTTTCGCGGGCAGCGAGCGCCGGGCTTTACGGCCTGCTTGCGCTTGATGGGGCTGCTTTCGCGCTGGAGCATGGTGGAGGTGCTGACCGTGTCGGCACTGGTGGCGATTGTTCGCGTGGCCGGCTTGGCGCAGGCGGTGCCAGGGCCCGCGTTGTATGCTTTTGGCGCTATGACATTGGTGTTGGCAGCCATGCAGTCGGCCGGATTGCGGCCGCTGTGGGAGCAGGTGCCATGAGCGACGCAAACCGCTGGAGCGGCTGCCCGTCTTGCGGCCTGGCTTGCCGACTGCAGCAGGCAACGCCGCCACTCACTGCATCGCCGTTTTTGCCACGCTGCCCGCGCTGCGCCGCGCCACTGCCTGCGTTGCAAGCGCAGGCCGATCCCCTGTCCAACCAGCGCAGCTGGGCCTGGCTGCTGGCTTCGGTGCTGGCTTATCTGCCGGCCAATTTATTGCCCATCATGAGCACCACCAGCGCGCTTGAAACCCGCTCGCACACCTTGCTCGGCGGCATTGCAGAACTCTGGACCAGTGACGCCTGGGTGCTGGCCAGCGTGGTCTTCATCGCCAGTGTGGCCGTGCCCCTGTTGAAAATCGGAGCATTGGGGTTATTGATATGGACGGGCCAGCACGCGCCGCAGTGGCGCCGCCATGAGCGCGCCACGCTTTACCGGTTGATCGACGCGGTCGGGCATTGGTCGATGCTCGACGTCTACGTGGTGGTGCTGCTGACGGCAATGATGCGTTTTGGGGGCTTGGCCAGCGTCGAGCCGCAACCCGGCCTGCTGGCGTTTGCGGCCATGGTGGTCCTGACCCTGCTGGCCGCGCACAGCGTTGACCCGCGCCGCATCTGGGCCGATGCGCCCCTGAAAGGCGCCACGCCGTGAGCAACGACGACGATCTGCCGCCTGCCTTGCCGCCGGCCGAGCTGCCCGAAGTCCGCACCGTCCGCAAGAACGCGCTGCGGCTGTCGGTGGTGTGGATCGTGCCGCTGCTGGCGCTGCTGCTGGGCGCCGGGCTGGTCGTCCAGCGGCTGTTGGCCGTGGGCCCGCTGATCACGATTGAATTCCGCACGGCTGAAGGATTAGAGGCGGGCAAGACCGAGGTTCGCTACAAGGAAGTGGTGGTGGGCCGGGTCGAGTCGGTCACCTTGCGGCCCGACCACCAACGGGTGTTGGTCAGCGTGCGGCTGGCGCGCAGCGCGGCTGACCTGGCCGTCAGCGATTCCGGCTTTTGGGTCGTTCGTCCGCGCATCGGCACGGCCGGCGTGAGCGGCCTGGGCACCTTGCTGTCAGGCCCCTACATCGCGGTCGACGCCGGCACTTCTGACACCGAACGCAGTGATTTCACCGGCCTTGAAGCCCCGCCTTTCATCCTGCGAGGTGAACCCGGCGCCAGCTTCGTGCTGCGCGCCGACGACCTCGGCTCACTGGAAGTCGGCTCGCCGGTGCTACACCGGCGCAGCCGCGTAGGCCGCGTCGTCGGCTACACGCTCGACCCTGACAGCGGCGAGTTGTCAGTCAAAATTTTTGTTGATTCGCCTTATGAAAAACTGGTCACGCCGCACGTGCGTTTCTGGAATGTCAGCGGCGTTGACGTGACTTTGAACGCCAACGGATTGAAGTTGAACACCCAATCGGTTGCATCGATTTTTGCTGGCGGCGTGGCGTTTGAGCAGGGGGCAGAACCAGCGGCTGGCGCCACGCGAAGCCCCGCGGCACCCGGCACGCGCTTTCAGCTCTACAACGACCAGCGCGCCGCGTTGGCGCCGCCGGATGGCATCGCGGTGCCGCTGCGAATGGTTTTCACCCAGTCGATCCGCGGGCTGGTTCCAGGTGCGCCGGTCGATTTCCTGGGCATTGAAATCGGCAGCGTGCGCTCGATCGAGCTGCACTATGACGCAGCGCACCGGCGCTTTCCGGTCTCGGTGCTGGCCGATATCTATCCGTTGCGGGTCGGCGCTGTGCGTGACACCTTGCTGGCCGCATTGCCGGAGCGCAGCAGCAACATGGTGGGGGCTGACAACCGGGCCGTGCGCCTGCTGGTCGACCACGGGCTGCAGGCGCAGCTGCGCACCGGCAGCCTGATCACCAACCAGCTTTATGTGGCGCTCGATTTCATGCCGCAGGCGGCGGCAGCGGCAGCGGCGCCAGCCAAACTGGCGGTGGCAGCCAGTTCACCAACAGCCCAAACGGTATCGCCTGAGGTGATCGACGTGCCGACGGTGCCGGGCACGCTGAGCGAGTTGCAACCACAGCTGGCCGATATCGTGCAAAAAGTCAGCAAGGTGCCGTTCGACCGCATTGGGGCCAACCTGAACAGCGTGTTGGCGCAAGCCGACCGCAGCATTGGTCAGCTGACGCCTGAAGCGCAGCAGGCGCTGGCTGAAGTGCGGCGCACATTGGCCTCGGTACAAAGCACGCTGGCCGCCACGCAGGGGTCGCTGCAGACCACGCTGGGCGCGGCGCAAAACAGCCTGGAGCGGCTCGACCGCAACGTGCTGGACAGCGGCGCGCCGTTGCAACGCAACCTGAGTGAAACGATGATGGAACTGCAGCGCGCCGCGCAATCGCTGCACGTGTTGACCGACTACCTGCAGCGCCACCCTGAATCGGTCATTCGCGGCAAGCCGGCCGACCCGGCAGTGTTCGGTGTGCCGGCAGCGGCGTCCGCCACGCTTGCCGGCCCTGCATCGGCAGCAGCCCGCCAAACAGCAACGCCATGATGAAGCTCACCACAAGCCAGCCAAAGAACGCGCCGCGGCCCGCTGCGGCGCCTTTGGCCCATTTGGCCGTGGCGCTGATCAGCGTGTTTTCATGGCTGTCGGCGGGCTGCGCTTCGTCCGCAGCGCCGGCGCGGCTTCACACCTTGCTCTCAGAGCCGGGTGCCGTGGCGGCCGCCGCCTCAGCACCGCTGTTGTCTCTTAAAGCCGCTCAAAACACTTTGCCGATCGAGGTGGT
>JANXMO010000027.1 GCA_025354615.1 Burkholderiales bacterium
TGCCGTCTTCGATCAACACGTTGCGCTGGCTGGCATTGCCTTCATCGTCGACGTTGAGCGAGCCGCGGCGGTCGGGCAGCGTGCCGTCGTCGAGCACCGTCACGCCGGGCGCCGCGACCCGCTGGCCGATGCGGCCGGAAAACGCACTGGCGCCCTTGCGGTTGAAGTCGCCTTCCAGGCCGTGGCCGATGGCTTCGTGCAGCAGCACGCCGGGCCAGCCCGGGCCGAGCACGACGTTCATCTGGCCTGCCTTCGCGGGGCGCGACGCCAAGTTGGTCAGCGCCGCATTGACGGCGTCGTCGACATAACCCTTGATGACGTCGTCTTGGAAATAGGCAAAGCCGAAGCGGCCGCCGCCGCCGCTGTTGCCGGACTCGCGCCGCACCTCGCCGTCAACGGTCTGCTCGGCGATCACGGTCAGGCTCAGGCGCACCAGCGGGCGCACGTCGGCGGCCAGCGTGCCGTCGGCGCGGGCCACCAGCACCACGTCGTATTCACCGGCCAGGCCGGCCATGACTTGCTTGACGCGCGGGTCCTTTGCGCGGGCCAGCGCTTCTATTTTTTCGAGCAGCGCAACTTTCTGCGTGCTGTCCAGCGTGGCGATCGGGTCCATCGGCGCATACAGCACACGGCTGCCGGCCACTTTCTGCGGCCTGCCGACCTTGACGCGGCGGCTCTGGCCGGCGGCGGCAATGGTGCGCACGGTGCGCGCGGCGTCCATCAACGCGGCTTCGGAAATGTCGTCCGAGTAAGCAAAGGCGGTTTTTTCGCCGGCCACGGCGCGCACGCCAACGCCCTGGTCGATGCCGAAGCTGCCGCTTTTGACGATGCCCTCTTCAAGGCTCCAGCCTTCGCTGCGCGTGTACTGGAAGTACAGGTCGGCGTCATCGATGCGGTGGGTGGCGATGGTGGCCAGGGCGGTGGACAGTGATGCGTCCGTCAGGCCGAAGGGCTCAAGCAGCAGGCTGCGCGCAACAACCAGGCGCTCGATCGTGGGTTCGCGGGAAATCATGGCGGCGTCCTCAAAGGTGCTCCTCAATTGTAGGAGCCGCTCCACCGCCCGTGGCGCGCAGGGTCTTGCCCGTTCGTCTACTGCGACACGGCAGCTTTGAGAACCAACGCCCGGGCGTACAGCGCGTTGCGCGCCGCGCCTGTCAACTGCGCGGTCAACGTTACCGCTTGCTTCAACGGCAGCTCGTTCAGCAGCGTGGTCAGCATGGCATCGTGCTGCAAGGCGCTGTCGACATCCGTGGCGGGCGCCACCAGCGCATGCACTACCAGCACGAATTCACCGCGGGCGCGGTTCGCGTCGCCCGCCAGCCACGCCGGTAGATCAGCCGCCGGCAGGGTGATGACGGTTTCGAATTGCTTGGTCAACTCGCGGCACAAGGTGACGTGGCGCGGGCCGCAGCTGTGCGCCAGCGCCGCGGTCAGCGCTTCGATGCGGTGTGGCGCTTCAAACAGCACCTGCGCACCGCTGCACGCCGCCAGGGCTTTGATCGCCTGCTCGCGTTCACCGGCTTTGTTGCTCAGAAACCCGGTGAAGCTGAAGCCGCTGGCCACCACGTCACCAGCCACGCTCACCGCGGCCACAGCGCTGCTGGGGCCCGGCACGGCCACCACCGGATGCGCCGCCGCGTGCGCCGCGGCCACGAGCCAGGCGCCCGGGTCGCTGATGGCCGGCGTGCCGGCGTCGCTGACGCAGGCGACGCGCTCGCCACGCGCCAGCCGTGCGAGCACAGCCTGCGTGGCCTGGTGCTCGTTGTGCTGGTGCAGGGCGATCAAGGTTTTGTCCAGCCCCAGGTGGCGCAACAAGGAAGCGCTGTGCCGTGTGTCTTCACACGCGACGGCGTCGACCAAGGCCAAGACATGGATGGCGCGCAGGCTCAAGTCGGCCAGGTTGCCGATCGGCGTGGCCACCACGTAGAGTGCGCCCGGCGGATAGGTCTGCGCGCCGGCCGCAGCGGCAGCGGCCTGGGTCAACAAAGAGGCGGTGGATGTGGTCACAACAAAAAAAGTGGGTGACGAGGGTGAAGCGCGGGCCCTGGCGCACCTGCAGCGCCAGGGGCTGACCCTGATCGAACGCAATTATCGGGTGGCACGCGGGCCGCGCTCGCCGGGTGGCGAAGTGGATTTGATTCTGCGCGAACGCGATGGCACGCTGGTGTTTGCCGAAGTGCGCCACCGCGCCACGCGTTCGCACGGCGGCGCCGCGGCCAGCGTGGGCACGGCCAAACAGCGCCGGCTGGTGCTGGCCGCGCAGCACTACATCGGCCGGCTGCACACGCCGCCGCCGTGCCGCTTCGACGTCGTGGCGCTCGACGGCGACCGCATCGAATGGCTGCGCGCCGCCTTTGATGCCGCATGAAGGGCAGCGCGCAGCAGGGTCATTTGTTGGTCTTATCATCGCGCACCATGCTCGAACAACGCATTCAACAGCAGTTTTTTGACAGCGCCGACCTGAAATACGCCGCCGCTGAAGTGCTGTCGAAGCCGATTGCCGATGCGGTGGAAGCGGTGGTCGACTGCATCACTTCCGGCGGCAAGGTGCTGGCCTGCGGCAATGGCGGCTCGGCCGCCGACGCCCAGCATTTCGCGGCCGAATTCATTGGCCGCTTCGAACGCGAACGCCCCGGCCTGGCCGCCATTGCGCTGACGGTGGACAGCTCCATCCTCACCGCCATCGGCAACGACTACGCTTTTGACGTCGTTTACTCGAAGCAGGTGCAGGCGCTGGGCGCGCCGGGCGACTTGCTGCTGGCCATCACCACCAGCGGCAATTCGGCCAACGTGCTGGCAGCGGTGGAAGCCGCGCATGCCAAGGACATGACCGTGATTGCGCTGACCGGCCGCAACGGCGGCAAGCTGCAAGGCAGCTTGCGCGACACTGACGTGATGATTTGCGTGCCGCATGAGCGCACGGCGCGCATCCAGGAGGTGCATTTGCTGGTGCTGCACTGCCTGTGCGACGCGGTGGACCAACAACTTTTGGGTGAGCAGGAAACATGAACCGCTTTTATCGATCAACTCTTTTGACGGTGGCGTTGGGCGCCGCCGCCGGTGCGCTGACCGGCTGCTTTCCGCTGGCGATTGGCGGTGTGGTGGGCGGCGCCATGATGGCCACCGACCGGCGCACCTCGGGCACGCAGGTCGAAGACGAAGCCATCGAGCTGAAGTCCATCAACCGCGTGCGCGACGCCATTGGCGAACGCGGCCATGTCAGCGTCACCAGCTACAACCGGCTGGTGCTGATCACTGGCGAAGTCGACAACGCGGCCGACAAGGCGGCGGTTGAGCAGGCCGTCTCGCGGATTGAAAACGTGCGCTCGATGGTCAATGAGCTGGGCATCATGGGCACGTCGTCGTTGACCAGCCGCTCGAACGACGCGGTGTTGACCAGCAAGGTCAAAGCCAGCCTGATCGACTCACGGGACGTGTTTGCCAATGCTTTTAAAGTCGTGACGGAGCGGGCCACCGTTTATTTGATGGGCCGTGTTACCGAGCGTGAAGCCACCCGTGCAGTCGACCTGGCGCGCAGCGTCAGCGGCGTGCAAAGAGTGGTGCGCGTGTTCGACGTGGTGACGGAAGCGGAACGCGCGGCCATGGAAACCGCGCCGAAGGGCCGCTGACGACGACGCGGATCGATGCCATGACGGCGCCGAGGCACGGTACGCGGCGGCGCCATGGCTTTTCTGGCCGTCAAGCCCGTTATTTCAAGCGTGTGATCAAGCTGGATGTGTCCCAGCGCTGACCGCCCAGCGCCTGCACATCGGCATAGAACTGGTCCACCAGCGCCGCCACCGGCAGCTTGGCGCCGTTGCGCCTGGCTTCGTCCAGCGCCAGGCTCAGGTCCTTGCGCATCCAGTTGACCGCGAAGCCGAACTCGAACTGGTCGGCGACCATGGTCTTGCCGCGGTTGTCCATCTGCCAGCTCTGGGCCGCGCCCTTGCCGATCACTTCCAGCACCTGCAGCATGTCCAG
>JANXMO010000343.1 GCA_025354615.1 Burkholderiales bacterium
CGGCTGCTGCGGCTGCTGAGCCTGGCGCGCTGGCCGGCGCGCTATTTGATGCAGCATCCCGACGTGATCGACGAGCTGGCTGACGAACGCTTGCTGCAAGACCGGGTCGACCCCGTTGCTTATCTGGCTGACTTGCAGGCGCGCCACGCCGCCTGGGGCCGTTCGGGCCAGGCTGACGAGGAATTTCTGCTCGACACGCTGCGCCGTGCGCACCACGCCGAGGTGTTCCGCACGCTGGTGCGTGACATTGAGGGGCGGCTGAGCGTTGAACAAGTCGCCGACGATCTGTCCGCCTTGGCCGACGCTACGCTGGACTGCGCACTGCGATGGGCCTGGCCCCATCTTAAAAAAGCGCACCGCCCGCAGCCAGCGTTGTCGGTCATCGCCTACGGCAAGCTGGGCGGCAAGGAACTGGGCTACGGCAGCGACCTGGACCTGGTTTTTATCTCCGACGACAGCGGCGAGCCCGACCCCGACCTGTGCGCCGAGGTTTACGGCGCTTTTGTGCGCAAGCTCATCAACTGGCTGACGCTGTACACCGGCGTGGGCACTTTGTTCGACATCGACACGGCGTTGAGGCCGAACGGCGGCTCCGGCTTGCTGGTGACGTCGATTGCCAGCTTCACCCGCTACCAGACCGGCCGCGGCGGCAACACCGCCTGGACCTGGGAGCACCAGGCCTTGACGCGCGCTCGCTGGTGCGCGGGCGACACCGCCTTGCGCGCCAGCTTCGAGGCGGTGCGGCGCCAAGTGCTGATGAGCGCCGACCGCGATGCAACAGCGCTGCGCACCGAGGTGCAAGCCATGCGCGCCAAGGTTCGCGAGGCGCATCCCGTGCCCGCGGCTTTGTTCGATCTGAAGCACGGCGATGGCGGCATGATGGATGTTGAATTCGCGGTGCAGGCGCTGGTGCTGGCCTGCAGCCGCCAGCATCCGCCGCTGGCCGACAACGCCGGCAACATCGCCCTGCTGCAGCGCGCCGAAGCCGCTGAGCTGCTGCCCGCAGGCGTTGGCCAGGCCGCCGCCGCGGCCTACCGTGAGCTGCGCCACGCCCAGCACCGCGCGCGGCTGGATGAACAGCCCACACAAGTGCCGCCCGGCCTTTGGTCCGCCCAGCGCAGCGCTGTTCGGGCCTTGTGGCAAGCGGTTTTTGCATGAACAAAGCGCATGCCTGGAAGCGGTGGCCGGGCGGTGGCGCGCTGTGGCTGGCGGTCGGGGCCGTGTTCGCCTTGGCCTCGTTGCTGTTGTGGCCAGTGGCGCCGCTGCTGATCGAGTGGCAACCGTCGCGTGCCTTCACCCAGCCCTGGCGTGCGTTCAGCGCCGCCTTTGTCCATTACAGCGCTTTGCATCTCGCGGCCAATCTGGCCGGGGTTGTGTTGACCGTCGCGCTGGGCGCTGCCGCTTCCATGCCACCGCGTGCCGCGCTGGCCTGGGCGCTGGCTTGGCCGCTGACCGCGCTGGGCCTGTTGGCGCAGCCAGTGCTGCTGCACTATGGCGGTTTGTCAGGCGTGTTGCATGCCGGTGTGGCCGTGGTGGCGGTGCAGTTGCTGTGGGACGGCCCGGCTGCATCCCGCCGTCTAGGCGCTGCTGTCTACGCCGGGCTGGTCGTGAAAATCGTCACCGAGTCGCCCTGGTCCACGACGCTGACCCAGCCCGCTGGTTGGAACATCGCGATAGCGCCTGGTGCGCACCTGAGCGGCCTGCTTGCCGGCACCGGCATGGCGCTGCTCACGAATGCCGCGGCCGCCGTGAGCACTGACACCCAGCGGCGGCGTCAACAGCGGATGCGTTGCACCAGCGCCGTCGTTGAATAACCCTCAACGAAACCCAACGCCCGCGCTTCGCCGCCCCAGCTGCGCACCCAGCGGGTTTCCTCAAGCGCTTCAACGTCGTAGTCACCTCCTTTGACATACCACTGCGGGCGAACCAACTGCAGCAATGCCACAGGGTTTTTTTCATCGAACAAGGTGACGAGGCTGACGCTTTGAAGCGCGGCCAGCACGCAGGCGCGGTCAGTCTCGTTGTTCAACGGGCGTTCCGGCCCTTTGTTCAACTGCCTGGCCGAAGCATCACTGTTGAGGCCGATGACCAGACTGCCGCCAATGGCCCGTGCCTGTTCGAGGTAGCTGACATGGCCGCGGTGAAGAATGTCGAACACGCCGTTGGTGAAAACCACCG
>JANXMO010000373.1 GCA_025354615.1 Burkholderiales bacterium
CGCTCGACGCCAAAGCGCGGGTGCATCAGCCGGTTGGCCAACTCACCCGAGTTGGTGAACAGCAGCAGGCCTTCCGTATTGATGTCCAGGCGGCCCACCGATTGCCATTTGCCTTGCTGCAGTCGGGGCAAACGCCGGAACACCGTTGGCCGGGCTTGCGGATCATCGTGGGTGACAACTTCGCCCGCGGGCTTGTGGTAGGCAATGATGCGCGGCGGCAGCGGCATGATGCGCACTTTGACCGGCTTGCCATCGACCTTGATCTGGTCGCCGAACGAGATACGCTGGCCGATATGGGCCGGCTGACCGTTGACGGAGATCTGCCCGTCAAGAATCATTTCCTCCATGTCGCGCCGTGAGCCCACGCCGGCTTGCGCCAGCACCTTGTGCAGCTTGGGCGCTTCCGGCTCGGGCCGCAGCACCCGCTTGGGCAGCGCCGCTGCAGCGTCTGCAGGCAACGCCACGTCGACATCGAACTCGCCCGACACCACCTGCGCGAAAACTTCACCAACGTCGGCAGGCGGCGCTGCAGGCAACGGCGGAGCCAGCAGCGCATCGCCCTCAGCGCCGGCCGGGCGTGTGGCGTCAACCTCTGCTGCGGCCGCAAGACCATTGCCCGTTTGATCGTCCGGGCGCTCACGGCGCCGGGGCGGATGGGCGTGCCGCACGTTGCCAGCGTCGCCTCGAGCCGGCTCGGGCGGTTGTTGAGCGAGGTCTTGGAGCGCAGCGGCTGGCGCCAACGCTGCCGGCGACGAATCAAATTCCAGCGAGTGGGCCCTGGCCTGTGGGGCGGGCGCAGCGGCCTCAACGCCTTGTTCAAGACTGGCGTCAAGCGTTTGGTCCGGCGCAGCGGCTGGCGCACGTTTGCGCCGTGCGGGGCGTGCCGGGGGCGCGACGGCAGCGGCTTCAACGCCGTCCTCCGCGGCGGCGGTAGTTTCGAGTCCATCAGACGCATTGGCGGTTACCGGCACAGCGTCGTCAGCCGGCGGCTTGGGCGCGCGCTTGCGCCGCTGCAGTTTGGGCTCGCTCGCCTGCGGTGCCGTGGTGTCCATGTCAGCGTCCGTTGGGGCAGCGGGCGGCAGGTCGGTATTTACGTTCATTCTGACAATTCCACTGATGCGGCCGAGGCCATTGATTGAGTTGTGCCGCCGGCCGGTTCGGGCGGCTGTGGAGAAACGGGGGCCACTGCCTCGGTCTCATCAGGCGGCTGCAACAGCAACGCGCCTTGTAAAGCAGCGTCATCGAGAGAGCCGCCCAGCGCGTCGGGACGCGCCATTGGTGGGAGTTGATCGAGGCTTGCCAAACCGAGGTCATTGAGAAACTGCTGCGTCGTGGCCCACAGCGCAGGCCGCCCGGGCGCTTCGCGGTAGCCAACGCTTTCCACCCAGCCGCGGTCTTCCAATTGCTTCAACAGCTGGCCGGCCACGGTCACGCCGCGGATGTCTTCGATATCGCCCCGTGTTACCGGTTGGCGATAGGCAATGATGGCCAGGGTTTCCAGCACGGCGCGCGAGTAACGGGGCGGTTTTTCCGGGTTCAAACGGTCCAGGTGGACGCGCATTTCAGCACGGCTTTGAAACCGCCAGCCGTCGGATACCGCTACCAGCTCCATGCCCTCGCCCTCCCATTTGCATGACAGGTCGGCAAGCAGCGCGTGCACATCATCCGGCTCGACCGAATAGGCAAACAGCTGCTGCATGTCCTGCAGAGCCAGCGGTTCACGGGCGCAGATCAAAGCCGTTTCCAAGACGCGCCTGGCCTCCTGGGTGTTCATGAGTTGTTGTTGTGCATTCATCCGCAACCGGTTGGGCTGCCGTGAGTCAAGGTAACGCGCAAGACGCCTGGGGCCCTGCGGATAGTTTAGAGACGGGTCGTCAATACACCAGGCAACCGCTTTGGCCCACATCGTCAAATCAGGGCACAAACGCTATTCGCGTTGCTATCACTGCAGCACAGCCGGCTTTCATCATTCAACCTTCGAATGACACCCTGGTGAACGGCAGCTTGTCT
>JANXMO010000374.1 GCA_025354615.1 Burkholderiales bacterium
GACGACGCCCGAGTCGGCCATCTCGTGATAGAAATCGTTGCCTTCGCGAGTGCGCTCGCCAACGCCGGCAAACACGCTCAAGCCGCTGTGCGCTTTGGCAATGTTGTTGATCAGCTCCATCATGTTGACGGTCTTGCCGACGCCAGCGCCGCCGAACAGGCCGACCTTGCCGCCCTTGGCGAACGGGCACACCAAGTCGATCACCTTGATGCCGGTTTCCAGCAGGTCTTGAGACGGGCTCAGCTCGTCATAGGCCGGCGGTTTGCGGTGGATCGACGCGGTCAGCTCGTGGCTGACCTCGCCGCGCTCGTCAATCGGCGAGCCGAGCACGTCCATGATGCGGCCGAGCGTCGCGCGGCCCACCGGCACCATGATGGGCTTGGCGGTATTCGTCACCACCAAGCCGCGGCGCAGGCCATCGGACGAGCCCAGCGCAATCGTGCGCACTACACCGTCGCCCAGCTGCTGCTGCACTTCCAGTGTCAACGCCGAACCCTCGAGCTTCAGCGCGTCATAAACGCGGGGCATTGCGTTGCGCGGAAATTCCACGTCAACCACGGCGCCGATGCATTGAACAATCTTGCCCGCGGTAAGAGTCTCAGCCATGTCCATATCCTTTGAAATTCAAATTCGAGTGAAGCGCCTGAAAGCTGGATGACGCCATTGGGTCAAACGGCGGCCGCACCGGCCACGATTTCAGACAGTTCTTTGGTGATCGCCGCCTGCCGCGTCTTGTTGTAGACCAGCTTCAATTCGCCGATCACGCTGCCCGCGTTGTCGGTTGCCGATTTCATGGCCACCATGCGCGCCGACTGTTCGCTCGCCATGTTCTCGGCCACGGCTTGGTAGACCAGCGCCTCGATGTAGCGCACCAGCAGCTCGTCGATGACGCTGGGCGCATCGGGCTCATAAAGATAGTCCCACCCATGCTGGGGCTGCCCCGCGGTCGGCGCATTGATGGCCAGGCTGCCGGCCGACAACGGCAGCAGCTGCTGCACCATCGGCTCCTGTTTCATCGTGTTGATGAAACGGGTGTAGCAAACATAAACCGTGCTGAGCTGGCCTGCCGCATATGCGTCCAGCAGCGTTTTGACCGGGCCGATCAGTTTGTCCAGCTGCGGCTTGTCACCCAGTTGCGTGGCGTGCGATATCACCTGCGCGCCAATGCGGTTGAGAAACCCCAGGCCCTTGTTGCCAATCGCCACGGCCTGGGCCTTCACGCCCTGCGATTCAAGCGCCTTGAGCTTGAGCGTGACGGCGCGCAACACGTTCGTGTTCATGCCGCCACACAGGCCTTTATCGGTCGTCACGACGATGAAGCCCGCGGGCTTTGCCGCGTCGTTCGGAACCATGAAAGCGTGTTTGTACTCGGGCGTGGCTTGCGACAGGTTGGCCGCGAGGCTGCGGATCTTGTCAGCATACGGGCGCGCGGCGCGCATGCGTTCCTGTGCCTTGCGCATTTTCGAGGCGGCCACCATTTCCATGGCTTTGGTGATCTTCTTGGTGTTTTCGACGCTCTTGATCTTGCCGCGTATTTCTTTGCCTGATGCCATGCAGAAAGTCCTTCTTGTGCTGGGTCAACAACAACCGCTCAGGCGAAAGACTTTTTGAACGCAGCGACCGCGGTCGACAGCTCAGCCTCGGCCTCTTTGTCCAGCGCCTTGCTGTCTTCGATCTTCTTCAACAACGCGGCATGGCTGCTTTTCAGGAAGCTGTGCAGGCCGGCCTCGAAAGCCAGCACTTTCTTCACGTCGATGTCGTCCATGAAGCCCTTGTTGACGGCAAACAACGTCGCGCCCATCAGGCTGATCGGCAGCGGCGAGTACTGCGCCTGTTTGAGCAACTCGGTCACGCGGGCCCCGCGGTCGAGCTGCTTGCGGGTGGATTCATCGAGGTCAGATGCGAACTGCGCGAAGGCCGCCAGTTCACGGTATTGCGCCAAGTCGGTCCGGATGCCGCCTGACTGGCCCTTGATGATCTTCGTTTGCGCCGAAGAGCCCACGCGTGACACCGAAATGCCGGCGTTGATGGCGGGCCGAATGCCGGCGTTGAACAGCGATGTTTCAAGAAAAATCTGCCCGTCGGTGATCGAAATCACGTTGGTCGGCACGAAGGCGGAAACGTCACCGGCCTGGGTTTCGATGATGGGCAGCGCCGTCAACGAGCCGGTACGGCCTTTGACCGCGCCTTTGGTGAAAGCCTCGACGTAATCGGCGTTGACACGCGCGGCACGCTCCAACAGGCGGCTGTGAAGATAAAACACATCACCCGGATACGCCTCGCGGCCCGGCGGGCGGCGCAGCAGCAGCGACACCTGGCGGTAGGCCACGGCCTGCTTCGACAGGTCGTCATAAACAATCAACGCGTCTTCGCCACGGTCGCGGAAGTACTCGCCCATCGTGCAGCCGGAGTAGGCCGACACATATTGCATCGCAGCCGATTCAGCTGCCGAGGCCGCCACGACGATGGTGTATTCCATCGCGCCATGCGCTTCGAGTGCACGCACCACGTTCTTGATCGACGACGCCTTCTGGCCGATGGCGACGTAGATGCAGGTCATGTTCTGACCCTTCTGGTTGATGATCGCGTCGATCGCCACCGCGGTTTTGCCGGTCTGGCGGTCACCGATGATCAGCTCGCGCTGGCCGCGGCCGATCGGCACCATGGCGTCAATCGACTTCAAGCCCGTCTGCATCGGCTGATCAACCGACTTGCGCGCAATCACGCCAGGGGCGATTTTTTCGATCGGCATCGACAGCTGGGCGTGGATAGCGCCCTTGCCGTCGATCGGTGCGCCCAATGCGTTGACGACACGGCCTTTCAACTCGGGGCCGACTGGCACTTCCAGAATGCGCCCGGTGCACTTGACCGTGTCGCCTTCGGAGATGTGTTCGTACTCGCCCAGAATCACCGCGCCGACGGAGTCCCGCTCGAGGTTCAGCGCCAGGCCATAAGTGGCAGCGCCGTCAGGGGCGGAAGGAAATTCCAGCATCTCGCCCTGCATCACGTCGGACAGGCCGTGCACGCGGCAAATGCCGTCGGTCACGGAGACGACGGTGCCCTGGTTGCGAATATCGGTCGCGACACCCAGGCCTTCGATACGGCTTTTGATCAGTTCGGAAATTTCTGCGGGATTCAAATTCATGGCCTAGCTCCTAAGTACTCTTCTGTGTGTGCGGCGCGGTCGCTCATGAAGTTGCCAGCGCCGATTTCATGCGGTCGAGCTGCGCCTTGACCGAAGCATCAAATACTTCATCGCCGACGACGACGCGAATGCCGCCGATCAACGCGGCGTCCAGGCGCACAACGGCGTTCAGCAGACGGCCAAAACGCTTTTCAAGCGCCGTGACCACGTCTGCCAACTGCGGCGGCTCGATCGGATACGCGCTGTAAATAACCGCATTGGATACGCCTGAATCGGCGTTCGCCAGCACGTGAAATTGCACCGCGATTTCGGGTAGCACGGCCAAGCGGCCGTTGTCGATCACCGTGTGCAGCAAATTTTTTGTCGCACTTGACAGCGGCAACCCAGCCACGCCGGCGAGAACGTTAAAAATCGCTGCCGGATCGGCTTTTGGCGCATCGGCAAAGCGGCGCAACTGCTCGTTGGCGGCCACAGCCGCCACGGCGTCCAGTTCGCGACCGGCCTGCTGCAAGTCGCCTTGGCGCGTCACCTGGAAGAAGGCTTCGGCATAAGGCCGTGCCAGAGTGGCGCGTTCAGCCATAGCCGCCTCTCGAAGGATCGATGTAAACGCAGGCGAGCATGCTCATAACTCCGCCTTCAGCCGGTTCAGCAGTTCGGCGTGAACACCGGCATCAACTTCGCGACGCAAGATGTGCTCAGCGCCTTTGACTGCCAACAGCGCCACCTGCTCACGCAGCAGCTCACGAACCTTGACAGCTTCCTGCTCGGCTTCGGCGCGTGCATTCGCGACAATCTTTGCGCCCTCTTCGCTGGCGCGGCTCTTGGCCTCTTCGATCACGGACTGCGCCAGGCGCTCGGCATCGGCCAGGCGTTGCGTGGCATCGGTGCGCGCAGCGGAAAGCTGGGCTTCGACACGCAGATTGGCCTGCGCCAAATCGGTTTTGGCCTTGTCAGCGGCCGACAGGCCGTCAGCGATTTTGCGCATGCGCT
>JANXMO010000408.1 GCA_025354615.1 Burkholderiales bacterium
GCAAGCTCAAGACCCTGGAGCGCGATTTGCGCAACGTCGTGTTCGGCCAGGACAAAGCGATCGATGTGCTGACCTCGGCCGTCAAGATGGCTCGTTCCGGTCTGGGTAAGGGCGACAAGCCGATTGGCTCCTTCCTTTTCAGCGGCCCTACGGGCGTTGGCAAAACCGAGGCTGCCAAACAGTTGGCCTACATCATGGGCATTGACCTGATTCGCTTTGACATGAGCGAATACATGGAGCGCCACGCGGTCAGCCGGCTTATCGGTGCGCCGCCGGGATATGTCGGGTTTGATCAGGGCGGCTTGCTGACTGAAGCGGTCAATAAGAAGCCGCATTGTGTTTTGTTGCTGGATGAAATCGAGAAAGCCCATCCCGACGTTTTCAATGTGCTGTTGCAGGTGATGGACCATGGTACTTTGACCGACAACAACGGCCGCAAAGCCGATTTCCGGAACGTCATCATCGTCATGACGACGAATGCCGGTGCTGAAACCATGAACAAATCGACGATCGGCTTTACCAACTCGCGCGAAGCTGGTGACGAGATGGCGGATATCAAACGGCTGTTTACGCCTGAATTCCGCAATCGTCTGGATGCCACCGTCAGCTTCAAGGCGCTCAGCGAAGAGATCATCATGCGGGTGGTCGACAAGTTCTTGCTGCAATTGGAAAGCCAGTTGGCGGAGAAAAAAGTTGAAGTCACCTTCACTGATACTTTGCGAAAAATGTTGGCCAGCAAGGGTTTTGACCCGTTGATGGGCGCGCGCCCCATGCAGCGCTTGATTCAGGACACGATACGCCGTGCTCTGGCAGACGAGCTGTTGTTCGGCCGTCTGGTCGACGGTGGCCGTCTTACCGTTGACCTGGATGCGGACGGTAAAACCTTGCTTGATATCCAGCCCCTGAAAAAGAGCGACCGGCCGAAGGCGGAGCCTGCAACAGCGTGACTGACCACGACTGACAGTTGATTCAAGTTGGATTGAAAAAGGAGTCAATGACTCCTTTTTTCTTGCTGCGCATCAGTTAGGTGGGCGCCGGACGGCCAAATGCGGTGCCATGCGTGTAAAACCATTTTTTCCCCACCGCAGCACTTGAGCGCGTGGCACACCGCTGTGGTCAAAGTCCCAGTCCGAAAGCACTTCACGACTGAAACCGGGCGCCATCGACTCACTCGTGGGCTGGTGCGTATGGCCGTGAACCAAAACCGGCGTTGCGCATTCGTGCATCCAGCGAACGGCACTGGCTGTATCGATGTCGACAACCTCTGGTGTCTTGAGTGGGGGGGTTTTTGACTGACTCTCGGTCCGCATTTCACGCGCCAGCCGCTGGCGAACGCTCAGCGGGCGTGATAGAAAATCGTCTTGCCAATGGGCACTGCGCACCACAGAACGAAATTGCTGGTAAGCCACGTCGTTCAGGCACAACGCGTCTCCATGCGACAGGAGAACGCGTTGGCCATAAGCCAGCAAAACGGTCGGGTCGGCAAGTGCCATTACGCCGCAAGCTTTCAAAAAATCGGCGCCAATCAGAAAGTCACGATTGCCTGCCATGAAGGCAATTGTTCGCCTCGCTGCCGCTTCACCCAGCACATGTGCGCAACTGGCTTCAAACGCTTGGTGCCGCGCGTCATCGCCAACCCATATTTCGAACAAGTCTCCCAAAATGAAGATGGCGTCGGCATCGCAGTGTTCGAGGTAGTCGGCAAAAACCTTCAGCGTCTTAGGCGTATTGGTTGCCAAATGCAGATCGCTGACGAAGTCGATGTTTTGCCATTGGGCCGGCGCATGCATTTCCCGAAACGCAGGCAATGCATGCGATACAAACGACGGCGCAACGCGGCTCACCATGTTTTGCACGTCCAACCGGCTGGTCACTCACTCACAATGACGGCCTGCGTCAACACCACGTCTTCCAAGGGAACATCGTCGTAAAAACTTTTACGACCGGTTTTTACAGCCTCTATCTTGTCAACCACATCCTCGCCGGCAACGACTTTGCCGAACACGGCATAACCCCACCCGCTGGCATTTTCGGCAGTGTGATTTAAAAAGGTGTTGTTGCTTGCATTGATGAAAAATTGCGCAGTGGCTGAATGCGGGTCATTCGTGCGCGCCATGGCGACGGTGTATTTTTCGTTTTTCAGGCCATTGTTGGCTTCATTGCGAATGGCCGCACCGACCGGCTTTTGCTTCAAACCGATGGCAAAACCACCGCCTTGCACCATGAAGCTTTTGATAACCCGGTGGAACACTGTACCGTCATAGTGTTTTTGTTCGACGTACTGAAGAAAGTTGGCAACACTCGATGGCGCACGGTCTGAATCCAGCTCAATGCGGATAACACCCAATGTGGTGTGCAGGTCAACGATATGACTCATGGTTTTTGTGAAAGTAAAAATGGAAAGGGAAAAAGAAGGAATAAAAATTGAAATGCAATCAATTCATCCTTTCACAGGAAGACTGATATTCAAAGATAAAGATGAGACAGACGCATTGTGAGCACTCAAGCTACAAGTCCGTCAAAAACAATACGCCATTGCTGCGCTCGGCGTACCCAGTACTGGCGTTTCAAACGCGGCCGCGCATCCCGGGCTATGACTTCGTTGTATGTCACTAGCGTGACATCCTCTTTATCATGCCACGCCAGGATGGACAGTGGCGTCAGATGCGTGGCACGACTGCCAGGCCGATTGCGCTCAGCACGGAACGTGTCAAACCAGTCTGCCCCTGAAGCAGGCGGCGCCAAACGAGCAATCTTTAAATAAAAATCAAGCTCGGCGCTGGGATCGGTAGCCTGACGAGCGGTTTGCCAAGCCGCAAAAGTTTTTGAAAATTCTTGGTATGCGGCTGC
>JANXMO010000463.1 GCA_025354615.1 Burkholderiales bacterium
AGCGCGGGTGCTTAGCTCAGTTGGTAGAGCGGCGCCCTTACAAGGCGTAGGTCGGGGGTTCGAACCCCTCAGCACCCACCAACCGCGCTGCAGCCGCAGCTTGAAATCGATGGCGGCTGATCAGGCCGCCCTCTGCTCGCAGCTTCATGCACTGCTGCACTTCAATTCTTTTTTCCAAGGCGAGCGATGTTTGACTTCTTCCGCAAGCACACCCGGCTGTTCCAGTTCGTTCTCGTGTTACTGATATTTCCGTCGTTCGTTTTCTTTGGCATTCAGGGCTACAGCAAGTTTGATGAGGGCGCCAAAACAAGCGTTGCCACGGTCGACGGGCGCGACATCAGCCAAACGGAATGGGACAACGCCTGGCGCAATCAAGTCGAACGAGTACGCCAGCAAATGCCGGGCACCGACCCGAAACTGTTCGACACACCCGAAATGCGCAATCAGTCACTGGAGGCCTTGGTCCGTGAACGGGTGATGCTGGCAGCCGCCGACCGGCTGCATTTGACGGTGGGCGACGAACGCCTGGCACGGCTTTTTGCCGCCGACCCGCAGTTTGCGTCTCTGCGCAATGCCGACGGCTCGGTCAACCGCGACTTGCTGGCAGCACAAGGCATGTCGTCCGAAACATTTGCCGGGCGTCTGCGGCAGGATTTGTCTATGCGGCAAGTCATTGGCGGCATCAGCAGCAGCGCGGTGGCCCCCGCCGCCGCGGCATCGAGCGCACTCGACGCGCTGTTTCAGCAGCGTGAAATACAGGTTCAAAGGTTCAACGCGAAAGACGAACTGGCCAAATTGACACCCAACGATGCCGACGTGGCCGCCTATTACAACAACCCGGCCAACGCCACGCAGTTCCAGGCCCCTGAGCAAGTTGACATCGAATACGTTGTGCTGGATGCGCAGGCCTTGCAAAAGGATGTGCAAGTGTCCGAAGACGACATGCGCAAGTACTACACCGAAAATGCGGCGCGCTACACCGCGCCCGAGGAGCGCCGGGCCAGCCACATTCTTGTCAAGGCTGAAAAAACGGCTTCTGCCGCCCAACGTACCGCCGCCAAGGCCAAGGCGGAATCAATGTTGGCGCAGGCAAAGAAAAACCCTTCCGAATTTGCCGCGCTGGCCCGTCAAAACTCTGACGACCCCGGCTCCGCCCAGCGCGGCGGTGACCTCGACTTTTTTTCACGCGGCGCCATGGTCAAGCCGTTTGAAGACG
>JANXMO010000475.1 GCA_025354615.1 Burkholderiales bacterium
AAGTGCTGGGGTTGCGCATTCTGTTTTTTGACAAAGACCGCGGAGCCGAAATCTTGATTCGCGCGCTGGGCGGTCGCTACCGCCAGCTGCAGCGCGGCCAGCCCACCGGCTTCAACCCTTTTCAATGGGCGCCAACCGAGAGCACGGTCAAGTTCGTCGAGCAGCTCGTGATGCAGTGTGCCCGGCGCAGCCCGGACGAAGCCCTACCCATCGAGGTCGAAAACGAGATCATCAAGGCGGTGCGCCGTGTGTTCGCTCAACCCGACCAGGCGTCCCGCCGTATCAGCGCCATCTTGCAACACGTCGGTGAAAACAGCGCGGTGGGTGAGCGCCTGGCCAAGTGGTGCCGCACCGCCACCCGCAAGGGCTCGAATGCTTGGGTCCTGGACAACGCACAGGACACAACCGATTTCTCCGGCCATTCGATCTTCGCATTCGACTACACGGAATTTCTCGAAGACGAGGAGGTTGGTCCAGTCATCCTGTCTTACATCCTGGAAGCGGCGAACACATTGATTGACGGCAAGCCCTTCGTGTACGTCATGGAGGAATTCGCCAAGATGGTCGCAGCCAAGAGCCAGACTTTGGTCGAATTTGCCCGTGACAAACAAACCACCATTCGCAAGCTCAACGGCGCAGGCGTTTTCGTCACCCAAAGCCCAAGCCAGGTGAACCAGTACCCCATCGGCTCGACACTGCGAGAACAGTGTGTGACGCAAATTTTTCTGCCGAACCCTGGTGCCGACTACGCCGATTACGTCGACGGCTTCAAGCTGACCGAAACCGAATTCGACACGATCAAAAACTTGTCTCCGGACAGCCGCTGCTTTCTCGTCAAACAAGGCGAGCGCAGCACCGTCTGCACGCTCAACCTCTATGGCTTCGCCAACGAACTCGAAATTCTGACGGGAACGCCAGAGAGTGTTGACCTCTGCGACCAGATAAGAAAGGAGCTCCGCACCGACGACCCTGAAACCTGGGTACCCGTATTTCTTGAGCGCCTGAAAGTTCAGAAGCTCGTATCAAAACAAGCGCTTCAACGCGCCATGGCTTAAGACAACAAGATGCTCCGACACATACACACGAATACCTCAGCAACGGCCGCGCTTCTGGTCACATTGACGCTGGCACTGACGGCCTGCGAGAAAAAACCAGAGCCGACCGCAGTTGACCCAACGGCCAGCGCCGCGTCGGCAACGCCCTTCCAAGCAAAAAACGTCGACAAGGCACTGGCGGACTGCGACAGGCTACCGGACCCCAAAGCTGGCGATGAAAGCGCAGCAGGGCGCGCGACCGCAGTCAGCCAGGGGATGGCCGCACGCGCGGCTTGCAAAAAGGATGTAACCGCGCAGCAAGACAAACCGAATGCGGATCTGGCACGTATTCGGGAAATTAA
>JANXMO010000485.1 GCA_025354615.1 Burkholderiales bacterium
TGCGCGGGTAACGTCGAAAGTCGGTTGGCTTGTTCTTGAGGTCAGCAACAGCTTTGCACCGTTGATAGAAGCCTTGGCTCAACGTCATAACGGCGACACCAAAGAACGGCTCTGGCGTTTTGAAGCTGTAAAGGGAAGCACGGTGCCCCGTTTTGTCATTCCACCAGAAGCAGCGCCCCTTCATTTGCGTTCTCATTTTGAACACACGGATTCCCATGCCCTGTATGACCTGATCAAGTCGCTGCAAGCGGCGGCTGATACCCCATCGCAGGAAACCGCTGTGTTGTAATTCTTCATGACTTGCCGTTTCCGACATGCTGCGCTGGTGGGCAAATATTTGACGCCCGGCATTGGCAGCGTGCTGGACGAAGTGGCGCAATTTCTGGTGCGCCAGGGGCTGGAGGTTTCGCTTGAAAGCGAGACGGCGTTGAACACCGGCTTGACGGGTTATGGCGTTTTGGCGGCGGACGCGCTGGGCCAACAGTGCGACCTTGCGGTGGTGGTGGGTGGTGACGGCACCATGCTCGGCATTGCGCGCCAGTTGTCGCAGCACGGCATCCCGCTGGTGGGCATCAACCAGGGCCGGCTGGGTTTCATCACCGACGTGCCGATCGGCAGCTTCGCTGAAGCGCTTACGCCGATGCTTTCGGGCGACTACATCGAAGAATGCCGCAGCATGCTGGAGGGCAGCGTCTGGCGCGACGGTAATGCCATTTCCGACGGCTTTGCGATCAACGACGTGGTTGTCAGCCGCGGTGGTGCCTCCAGCATGGTGGAATTGAAGATCGAAGTGGGCGGTGAATTCGTGGCCAACCTGCGCGCTGACGGCTTGATCGTTGCGTCGCCCACCGGTTCCACGGCGTATGCGCTGTCGGCCGGCGGGCCGCTGCTGCACCCGGGCATCACCGGCTGGGTGTTGGCGCCGATCGCGCCGCACGATTTGTCGAACCGGCCCATCGTGCTGCCCGACAGCGCCGCGATTGCGATTGAAATCGTGGCCGGCCGCGATGCCAGCGTGAACTTCGACATGCAAAACGTCGCCAGCCTGCTGCACGGCGACCGCGTGACGGTGCGCCGCTCGGCCCACCAGGTGCGCTTTTTGCACCCGCTCGGCTGGAGTTACTACGCCACCCTGCGGCGCAAGCTGCACTGGAATTCCGGGGTCAACTGATGCTGCAAAGGCTGCTGCTGCGCGACTTCGTCATCGTCGGCGCGCTCGACGTCGAATGCACGCCGGGCTTCACGGTGCTGACCGGCGAGACTGGCGCCGGCAAATCCATCCTGATAGACGCACTGCAGTTGGCGCTGGGCGCCCGTGGCGATGCCGGTGTGGTGCGCGAAGGCGCGCAGCGCGCCGACATCACCGCCGAGTTCGACAGCCCAATCAGCTTGCAGGCCTGGCTGGACACCGCGGGTTTTGAAGCCGCAGCCGTCGACGCCGAGCGTCTGCTGCTGCGCCGCACGATCGATGCGCAGGGCAAAAGCCGTGCATGGGTCAACGGCTACCCGGCCACGCTGGCGCAGCTGCGCGAAGCGGCCGACCACCTGGTCGACATCCACGGCCAGCACGCCTGGCAAAGCCTGACGCGGCCGCCCGCGGTGCGCGCGCTGCTGGATGCCTTTGCCGGCGTGGAAGCCGCGCCACTGCGCGCGGCCTGGCAGCGCTGGCAGGCCGCCAATGACGCCGTGCAGAACGCCGAAGCACGCCAAGCCGAGCAAGGCCGCGAGCATGAACGCCTGGC
>JANXMO010000490.1 GCA_025354615.1 Burkholderiales bacterium
GGTTCGACTGAGTGTCGGTCCAGCCCGAAGGCGCGTCCCCATCGACCCCAAGCAGAAGGTGGTTCCACTGCGCGATCAGCCAGGCCCGTCCTGCCGGAGTCCGCTCAAGCTGCATGGTCACGATTGCGGGATCGCGTTTCAGGGTCTTACCCAAGCAAGCGGCCTCTTCACGGCGATCTTTGTCCCACGCCGGTCCGGGATCACGGGCGATCATGGCGAGTTCGATCCGACGTTCGATCTCACACGACTGGCAATGATCGACCCGGATCGAGGCGAGCACGGCCAGCCGTAGCTCGTTCTCCTGGAAGTCATCCTGGGGAGTCAACGCCGGCAACCAGGCGGCATAGCGCTGATTCTTTGCGGCTTCCACGAGGCCACCTTGGCCGCCTTTGCGGCGGCCCAGCACATTTTTCCAGGGCGTGACGCGCCGTTGCAATACACGACCACCAGCCCGGCCCTCCAGCGTGCGCTGGGTGTTGTCGTCGCGACGCCAGACGCCCGGTGATGCCGCCCGTCAACTTGGCCGCATCGCCTTTCGATGTGGTGGTCATCGGCGCCGGCGCCGCCGGTTTGTATTGCGCTGGGTTGGCCGGGCAACGCGGCTTGCGTGTTTTGGTGATCGACCATGCGGCGCGGGTGGCGGAAAAAATCCGCATTTCCGGCGGCGGACGTTGCAATTTCACCAACCGCGACGTAACGCCCGCAAACTTCCTGTCAGCCAACCCGCATTTTTGCCGCTCGGCGCTGGCGCGCCACACGCCGGGCCATTTCATTGAGCTGCTGCAACGCCACCGCATCGCCTTTCATGAAAAACACAAAGGCCAGTTGTTTTGCGATGGCAGCAGCGAACAAGTCATCCAGACGCTGCTGGCCGAGTGCGCGACAGGCCAGGTGGTGCGTTGGCAACCGTGTGCTGTGCACGCCATCCGCCACGGCGGCGCCGGCTTTGAGCTGGACACGGCTTGCGGCGCCGTTGGCGCTTCACAGCTGGTGGTCGCCTGCGGCGGCCTGTCGATTCCAAAAATCGGCGCCACCGACTTTGGCTTGCAAGTTGCTCGCCAATTCGGCCACCAAATCGTGGAGACCCGCCCTGCCCTTGTGCCGCTGACATTCGCGCTGACCGACTGGGCGCCGTTTTCAGCGTTGGCAGGCCTGTCGCTCAGCGCCCGCGTAGCCACCGGCAACGCGGGCGCACGCGGCCTGTTCGAGGACGGCTTGCTGTTCACGCACCGCGGGTTGAGCGGACCGGCGATTCTGCAAATCTCGAGTTATTGCACGCCGGGGACGCCCCTCGAGATCGACCTCGCACCCGGGCATGATCTTGCGGCTGAGCTGATTGAAGCAAAGCGCAGCTCGCGCCGCACGCTGGTCAACGAATTGGCGCAGCGGTTGCCACGCCGCCTCGCAGAAATATGGATTGCCGACCATTCGGGCGCGCATCAACCGCTGCCCGCGCTACGCGACCGTGACTTCACGGCCATCGCGCAGCAGCTGCACAAGTGGCTGTTGACGCCTTCCGGTACCGAGGGTTACCGCAAGGCGGAAGTCATGCGTGGCGGTGTCGACACAAGGCAGTTGAACTCGACCTCGATGCAAAGCACGCTCCAACCGGGCCTGCATTTCATCGGCGAAGTCGTCGATGTGACCGGCTGGCTGGGCGGCTATAACTTCCAGTGGGCCTGGTCGAGCGCGGCGGCGTGCGCTTTTGCACTGCAGCCGGGCCGACGCGCCGCGCATTGACGCTATACTGCGCCGTTTTGTGGCCCACCCGTGCCGCGGCCCGCGAGCACATTTTTATTGGATTCAGACCTTACATGACTACGATTCGCGTCAAAGAAAACGAGCCGTTCGATGTGGCATTGCGCCGCTTCAAGCGCACCATCGAAAAGCTCGGCCTGTTGACCGATCTGCGTGCCCGCGAGTTTTACGAAAAACCAACCGCCGAGCGCAAACGCAAAAAAGCCGCCGCCGTCAAACGCCACTTCAAACGCGTGCGCAGCATGCAGCTGCCCAAGAAGCTGTTCTGACCGTTTGGGCTTTTATTAAGCCGACATCACAAAGCCCGCTTGCACGCGGGCTTTTGTATTGATGCCATCCACTTTCTTGATTTGAATTGCCACCCGCCATGTCCAGCCTCAAAGACCGCATTACTGACGACATGAAGGCTGCGATGCGTGCCAAAGACGCACTGCGCCTGTTGACCATTCGGGGCCTGCTGGCCGCGTGCAAACAGCGCGAAGTCGATGAACGGATCGACCTTGATGACGCCGCTGTCATCGCCATCGTCGACAAGCTCGTCAAGCAGCGAAAAGATTCGATCGCCCAGTTCACCGCCGGTCAGCGGCCCGATCTGGTTGAAAAAGAAGCCGCTGAGTTGAAAGTGCTCGAGGGCTACCTGCCACAGCGGCTGTCGGCGGAGGCGGTAGCCGCCGAGGTGGCAGCGTTGGTGGCAGAACTTGATGCGAAGGGCCCGGGTGACATGGGCCGCGTCATGGCGGCCGTCAAGGCCCGTCTCGCAGGGCAGGCGGACATGGCGGCCGTCTCGGCAGCCGTCAAAAACGCACTCGCTCGTTGAAAACCGAAAGCCGGTGATGGCCCTGCCCTCTCTTCAAAAACTGGACAAAAGGGTGTCCGTGGCCGCACAGCTTTCGGTTGATGACGTACAGGCGCTGGCGGCCGCCGGCTTCAAGAGCATCATCAACAACCGTCCCGACTTTGAAGGCGGCCCCGATCAGCCGACCGCCCAGGCCATTGCCGCAGCGGCTGCGGCAATGGGCCTGGTGTGCGTTCACCAACCCGTCAGTCCTTCGGTGCAAACGGCGCAAGACCTGGCCCGGTTCGCCCAGCTGGTGGCCGAACTGCCGCCGCCCATCGTGGCGTTTTGCCGCAGCGGTACGCGTTCCGGCAAGCTCTACAAAGGCGCATTCGGCGGTTGAAGCGGCGCTTTTGCTGCTTCGCATTCATCGGCGGTTCGTTGCCACCGTTCTCGCACCGCGGTCAAAAATAAGTGAGGGGCCGCTTCCGAGACGGTCGATGTCCTGTGTTTCGGACAGGTTCAACAAGGCCAGTGCTGCACTGGCTTCGTCGACACCGGCAGACGGTGGATCGGAGCGGTTGGCCCAAGCCAAAGCAAATGCCAGTGATTGAGCTGCTTTTTCAGGCAGTGCGCGTGCGGCAAAAATCAACAAGTCCGCCACATCTTCTTCGTCGCTGATGTGATTGTCAGCCGCGATTTGAAGCACTTGCTCGGGCGTTTTCAAATGGTCAATAGCCAATAAAGCTCTCAAACGCGTAAAACCATTGGGCAGCCGCTCGTCATGAAGCGTTTCTAACGCCATCTGCGCTTGCCGGTGTACGAGGTGATGTTGAGCAGTATCGGTAACGCCCGCCTCTTGCAATTGAGTCACAAATTTTTCGGGCAACACGGTGGGCCGAATGTCTTTCAACACAGCACCCAACAACGGCCATTTTTCTGGCACGGGCGCTGTGCGAACAAGATCTGTATGGCGCTTCGAAGCGGCCAGTAACGCCCCACCCGACGGCATGGCTGGCAATTCAGTCGACCGGCCGCCATCACCAGGCCAACGATCATGTGCCCAACTCAGTGCGTATTCATACAAGATGACGTCACCTTTTTTGCTCTTCACCAACTCAGCATAGGCCTGCATGTCATGGATTTCATCCGGGTTTGTGATGTGATGCTTTGAGGCTATTTGAGAGATGTCACCTTCCGGCTTGTCTTCGATTACTGCCATCGCTCGAAGTCGTGTGTGAGCATTGGGACGGTTGTCGCCTGCAGCGGTCAGGTCCGCCAAGCGGCCATGCTGGCGTAGAAAAGCTTTGTCGTCCTCGTGCCGAATGTTCAGCGGAGCAGCATGTTGCTCCAGCATTTGCGCCGTCATGCCGGATTCAATTTGTGCGAGTGTTATGGCCAGTCGCACGGGCCCAGACCGCCCGGCTTCAACCGGTGCTCGGCATCCAAACAGCCGTTGCGCTTTGCGCGAAGCAGCATCCGTTGCGGGGGGTAACTTTTTTTGTTGAAGCTTGAGGTCGTCCGTTGCAATCAAAACCTCCTGCTGACTCAAATGGCCTTTTTCGCCTTCTGCGAGGATGTTTTCAAGCAGTTCGAAAGCGTTAACGTGAAGTTCGCTGATGAGCGGACTGGCCGCAGAAAGCTGCTCGACGGTTTTTTGAAATGATTCCAAACGGCCATGAATGTACGAGGCAGCAAAACTGTTTGATCCCGCCAACGGATGTCGATGGCTACGCAAGTCTTCCACACTTACAGGCATTCGACGAGACGACTGAATCGTTACGGAAGGCGCCGCAGCGCTCATGGCTATGGAGTTGCCGGTTTGTGGGGAAGCTGGAGTCCCTCTGCGAAGATCAGGCGTCAAGCCATCGAGCGTCGGTAGTGTGCGTGGCGCCGCAACATCACGAGAAGGCGACGTTTCGCGTGGTTGTCGTGAAGTGGGAGGCGGCAGAGACGACGAACGTGGTGAGCGATTACCGTACACAGACAGCTCCATTACACACAACGCACACATGTGCTTTACAGGTTTGATTGTTGTCGCAGCAGCTGCCAGGTGCGTGCCGTTTTACGAAGAGAACGTCTAGAAACCGAAAACGAAGCACCGCTTTTTTCAAAAGCTTTCTGTAATGATTTTGGAAAAGCGCATTGGCGGCTGCGTCAGCCGACCTTGCGTCGAGGGCCATTTGCCTGTTTGGCCACTGGCTTGGCAGTGCCTTTTGATTTCTTGGCGGTGGCGGCTGTCAGCAGGTGGTTGCCGCCGCGCAGGCTGCGCTGCAGTAGTTCGGTCAAGTCGACAACATTGTTTGCAGCGGCTGTTTCTTCAAGCTTGATGGGTTGAGCGACGTCTTCCGTCTCGCCAGCTTTGACTTTTTTTTCAACCAACGCCATCACCTCGGCCGTGAAGGTGTCGTGGAACTGATCAGAATTCCAGTCAACAGTGAGTTCGTCAACCAATTGCTCGGCCATCTTGAGTTCGCGCGCAGTGAGGCCAGCGGCTTTGGCGCCGCTGGGCGGCAGATGCAGCGCTTCAATGTCGCGTATCGACTCGCCCCAGCGCAGCAGGTTGAGCACCAGCGCAGCGCCGCACGGCACCAACGCAGCCAGGTGCTGTTTGTTGGCGATGACAACGCGCGCAAGCCCCAAGCGCCCGGTGCTGAGCAGGGTTTCGCGCAGCAAGGCATACACCTTTTCGCCCTTGCCGATGGGCTCCAGGTAATACGGCCGGTCGAGGTAGAGAAACGGCAGCTGGGTGTTGGGCACGAAGGCTTCGATGTCGATGCTTTGCGTGCTTTGGGGATACGCCGCCTTGATTTCCTCGTCGCTCAGCACCGCGTATTCACCATTGCCGGTGGCCACGCCTTTGACAATGTTGTCCTTGTCGATTTCCTTGCCGGTCTTTTTGTTGATGCGCTTGTAGCCGACCGGGTCCATCGTGCGTTTGTCCAACCAGTCGAAATCGATGCCTGTTTCACGGGTAGCGGAATGAAGGGCGACGGGAATGTGCACCAGCCCGAAGCTGATGGCGCCTTTCCATAGCGCATGGGTGGTGCTGGCGTGCGAGGGCATGAAGCGCCTTTCAGTAAGAAGATTGTTTTTTGAAGCCCAAAGCCTTCATGGCACGGGTCAGCGTTTGGCGGGTGTTCGCATAGTCGGCCCACGGGTCGTCATCGGCCTCCAGGCACTCGTGGGCGTTGGCCAGCGTCCACTGGGCGCTGCTGGTCAGTGACGGCAACTCGTCCCACGCCAGCGGCATCGAAACCCCCAGCCCCGGGCGGGCGCGCACCGAGAAAGCCGACACCGTGGTGGCCCCGCGCCCATTGCGCAGGTAGTCGACAAAAATCTTGCCGACCCGGTTCTTCGGCCCGCTCTTGGCCACGAAGCGCTGCGGAATCACTTGCGCCAGGTGCTGCACCACGGCTTGTGAAAAGCCCTTGACGGTGTCCCAATCGTCGCGCGGCGCAAGCGGCACCACCACGTGCAGGCCCTTGCCGCCACTGGTTTTCAAAAAGCTTTTCAGGTGCAATTCGTCGAGCAATGCGTGGGTGAGCTGCGCAGCCTCCTGGATGGCGGGCCAGGCCACGCCTT
>JANXMO010000501.1 GCA_025354615.1 Burkholderiales bacterium
TGGCTGCCGCGGCCGTGGACCGAGTCGTTCAAGGCGGGCTGATCGCCAATGTCAATGGCGCTGAGCCAGCTGGCTTCGATCATCGGCAGCAATTCACCGGCGCGGGCGGGTTCTGTCGCGGCCCAGTCGAGCAGCAGGTCGCCAAGGGCGAAGTAGAAGTCGGGCGACTGCGGCCAGTGCGGCATTTCCGCCTCCGCGAGCTGCAGCGCCTGGGCGTGGGCGCCGGTGCATTTGAGGCTGAAGATCAGGCGCACGACGAGGTCATGCCGCCAGGCGGCGTTTGCATCACCTTGCGCATGGGCAGTGAGGTAGTGCGGCACGGCTTCGGCCGGGCGGCGGTGCACTTCCAGTTCCTTGCCGAGTTGGTAGTGAAAATAGGCGTCGCCCGGCTCGGCGGCCAGCGCCTGCTGCAGCAGCGCTTCGTTGCGGCCCCGCTTGGCCTGCAGTTGCGCATCGAGATAGCCGTCGTGGCCCAGCGTGATTTCCAGCCGCCGCCGCGGCAGCAGCGACTGCGGCTGCTCGTGCACGCGGCCGCCATAGCGCACGCCGCGTGGCAGCACGCGGGGCAGCCAGCTGGGCGCGCATTGCACGCCGCCGCTCAGGTTGAAGGCGCTGTCGACACGCACCAGGCCAATCGCATCAGCCGGCCCGTGGCGCAGCGCGGCCAGTGCGGCGGCACCAGCAGCCAACCATTCGTCGGCATCCATCACCAGGCACCAGTCGGCATCGGTCAGTGCGAGTGCGGCGTTGCGGGCGGCGGCAAAGTCATCGCACCAAGTGAAGTCCGCGACCTGCGCGGCGCATTGCCGCGCCAGGCTGGCCGTGGCGTCGCGCGAGCCGGTGTCCAGCACGACCATTTGATCAACGTGCGCGCGCGCACTGTTGAGGCTGCGGGCAATGCAGCGGGCTTCGTCACGGGCGATCATCACCAAGGCAATTGTGTTGTTCATCGAAAAGCCAGCCGGCAAAGCATTGCAATGCAATGCAGGCCACATTACGCGCTGCAGTTAAATGTGACAAATTGAACAGCCGCGGCATGTGGGCTTTCATCAAGTGATCCAGGGCCTTGACTTTTGCGTCGAGGCGTTTGTCAAGAGGCGAATATTTACTCAAGTTCAACGCCCGCCGCACCGATAAATATTGCAACGCTCCTGGACTTGTCAGGGTCGTGGCCCGGTTGGCCGGCCGTAGGCGGATGGCGTTTTTTATGAACGCTGTTTCGTTCACCGGTTGACTGGCTGGAGCGAGTTGCTGCATGCAGCGACGTGCAGTGGTGCAAGGGAGCCGACACCTGCGTTTCACGCCGGCAGTCCAGGCCGGAAATGATTTCAACTTTGGAGTGAAAAATGTCTTTGACTATCAACACAAATATCAATTCACTGAATGCACAGCGCAATGTCAGCGGCACACAAATGTCGTTGTCGATGTCAATGCAGCGACTTTCTTCCGGCCTGCGTGTGAACTCCGCCAAAGACGACGCGGCAGGTTTGGCAATTGCATCCCGCATGGAAGCGCAGATCAAGGGCAGCAGTGTGGCCGTTCGCAACGCCAACGACGGTATTTCATTGGCACAGACGGCTGAAGGCGCGCTCGGCAACATCGGCGACAGCCTCCAGCGCATGCGTGAACTGTCTGTGCAAGCGGCCAACTCGACCAACTCCAGCAGCGACCGGGACTCCCTGAACCAGGAGTTCACGCAGCTGGCGGCTGAAATCACCCGGATTGCTGGCGCGACGGCTTTTAACGGCAAAAATGTGATTGGGGCTGGAGCCGGTGCGTTGACCTTCC
>JANXMO010000503.1 GCA_025354615.1 Burkholderiales bacterium
ATCATCCCGGAGCATGGCGGAAGAGATGACGCCGGGGCGCGCCGTCAGGTTCAGGTCGCGCTGCAACCTTTCGGCCAGCCATACGCCGCCCGAAGTAACCCCCACCAAGCGCATGCCAGGGCGAAAGAGAGCCCGCACACCGGCGAGCAACTCAAGGTAAAGCGCTTCCGCGTCGAGCGCGAGTGTGCTCATGGAATACTCCTCAAAAACTGTTCAAGAATAATGCAGGCCGCTACGGCGTCGGCATCTTTGGCGCCCATCGACAGCGCTTCGGTGGTGGTGTAGCGCTCATCCACTTCAAACACGGGCAGCTTGAAACGACCGTGCAACTGGCGCGCAAACTTCTTGGCGCGCGCCGTGTTTTCATGCGCGGCGCCGTCCGGGTGAAACGGCACGCCGACCACCAGCGCGGCCGGCTGCCATTCGGCAATCAACCGGCCCAGCGCTTCAAAACGCGGCGCACCGGTCAACGCCACGGTGCGCAGCGGTTGCGCGCTGCGCGTCACCGTGTTGCCGCTGGCCACGCCAACGCGCCGGGTGCCGAAGTCAAACGCCAGAAACGAGCGCGCCGCTGCCGTGGCGGATGGCAACAGCGCGTGGCCGTTCATGCGTGCCCGGCTTCCGAACTCAGCATGCCGGCTTGAATGCCCAGCAGCGACAGCGCGCGGTCATAGCGCTGCTCGATCGGCGTGTCGAAAATGATGGTCGGCTCGGCGTCGACGTTGATCCAGCCGTTGCGGCCCATTTCGTCTTCCAGTTGCCCCGCGCCCCAGCCGCTGTAGCCCAGCGTGACAAGAATTTTTTTCGGCCCGGCGCCGTTGGACAGCGCCTGCAACACGTCTTTGCTGGTCGTCATCTCCAGCCCGCCGGGCACTTGCAGGGACGAGGTGTAGCGCGCACTGTCGTCGCCCACCGGCTCGTGCAGCACGAAGCCCCGTTCGGTTTGCACTGGGCCGCCGAGGTAGACCGGCACTTCGGCCAAGTCGGCGCGGTCCAGTGTCAGCTCCACCTTGTCAAACAGGTTTTTCAGCTTGATGTCACTGGGCTTGTTGATCACTAGGCCCAGCGCGCCGCGTTCGGTGTGCTCGCACATGTAGATCACGGCGCCAGCAAAAGTGTCGCAACCCGTGCCCGGCATTGCAATCAAAAACTGGTTGGTGAAATTGATGCCTTCGTTCATGAGATTCATTTTAGAGTGGCGCTGGCAGACGCGGGCGGCAGCTTGGTGCGACGGAATGCGGTTCAATGCCGGTTTTGATCCGCTGCTGCTGTCCTCCATGACTCCTTCGCTTGACTCTGCCCTGGTGTGGTTTCGCCGTGACCTGCGTTGCGACGACCACGCTGCCCTTTACCACGCCCTGCGCGCCGCGCGCCGCGTGTGGTGCGTCTTCATCCTCGACCGTGACATTCTCGACCCGCTGATCGAGCGCGGCCTGCAAGCCGACCGCCGGGTCGAATTCATCGTCGACACGCTGGCCGAGCTGAACAAAGAACTGGCAGCGCTTGGCGTTTCGCACGGCCACCAAGGCGTGGCGCTGGTCGTTCGCCATGGCCGCGCGCGCGATGACATTCCCGCGTTGGCGCAACGCCTGGGCGTGCAAGCGGTTTACGCCAGCCATGACGACGACCCCTACGCACTGGCGCGCGACGCCAAAGTGCGCGGCGCGCTGGCCGACGCCGGCATTGCTTTGCACACCAGCAAAGACCATGTGATTTTCGAGCGCAGTGAGGTGTTGACCGCCACCGGCCAACCCTACGGCGTGTTCACGCCCTACAAAACCGCGTGGCTGAAAAAGCTGGATGCGTTTTATGCCAAGGCCTACCCCGTAGCTGCCCATGCAGTGCGTTTGGCACCGCTACCGGCGGGAGTCGATAAAGCCATTCCGTCGCTCGAGTCAATGGGTTTCAAGCCCAGCAA
>JANXMO010000509.1 GCA_025354615.1 Burkholderiales bacterium
GCGTTCTTCGACATCGTCAACGGCCGCAACCCGAAGTACGCCGAGTGGCTGACCCCGATCTGATTTCCGTTGTGAGCCTGCACCTATGAAACAAGACGCCCCCGCCATCGAAGTCACGGTGCAGGATTTGCAAAGCCACGGCGTGGTGTTCTGCCCGAACCCGAAGATGCCGACTTGGAGCAACCACCCCAAGGTGTTTCTTGACGTGGTGTCCACCGGCCGCAGCAAATGCCCGTATTGCGGCACGGTCTACGCGCTGAAAGCGGGCGAAAAAGTGCACAGCCACTGAGTGCCCTGAGCACCGGCCTGCTGCAGCCGGTTCGCACGCTGCTCATCGCGCCACAGTGGATTGGCGACGCAGTGATGTCGCAGCCGCTGCTGGCACAGCTCGCTGCGCGTGGCGAGCGAATAACGGTCGCCGCCCTGCCCTGGGTGGCGCCGGTGTATGACGCCATGCCGGCGGTGGCGGAGGTGATCGAGCTGCCATTCGCCCACAGCCGCCTCGACTGGCAGGCCCGCCGGCAACTGGCGGCCACGCTGCGCGGCCGTTTTGACGTGGCCTATGTGCTGCCCAATTCGCTCAAGGCGGCCTTGCTGCCGTGGCTGGCCGGCATTCCCGAGCGCATCGGCTACCACGGCGAGGGCCGCTTCCTGCTGCTCAACCGGCGCCGGGCCAGCCCGCGCGGGCGGCCGCCGATGGTGGCGTTTTATAGCGCTCTGGCCGGTGAACCCGCTGTTGTCAACCCCTCCAACCCGCGGCTGCAATTGAGCACCGCTGCGGTGCAGCAGGCAGCCGTCAAGGCCGACGTTTCACCTGGCAGCTATTTCGTTTTCGCGCCAGGCGCTGAATACGGCCCTGCCAAGCAATGGCCGGCCGACCATTACGCCGCGCTGGCCCAAGCGCTGCATACGGCCCACGGCCAACCGGTGCTGCTGCTCGGTTCGGGCAAAGAAGTGGATCTGTGCGAGCGCATTGCCGCTGCCACCATGCCTGCTACCTGCTACGTGCTGGCAGGCCGCACCGTCCTGCGCGAAGCCATGGCGCTGATTGCCGGCGCCCGCGGCGTGGTCAGCAACGACTCCGGCCTGATGCACGTGGCCGCCGCCTTCGGCGTGCCACAAGCCGCCGTGTTCGGCTCCACCAGCCCCGAGCACACGCCGCCGTTGAATGCCAACGCCCGAGTGCTGTGGCTGAAGCAGGAACTGCAGCTCGAGTGCGCTCCTTGCTTTGACCGTCAATGCCGCTTCGGCCACACCCGGTGTTTGACAGGCGTGGCACCTGAGCGGGTGCAGCAGGCGTTGCAAGACTCAATGGCTGTGGCCAGCTGACCGCGTTCATTTCCTGGCGCGCAGATTGCCGTTCTTCTGGCATTGCAATCAAGGAGATACGTCGATGCCAGCAGCCAAAAAAGCGGCAATGAAGAAAACAGCTGCAAAAAAGACGGCTGCAAAAAAGCCGGGCCTGTACGCCAACATCCATGCCAAACAAGAACGCATGGCCCACGGCAGCGGCGAGCACATGCGGGAGCCGGGAGACAAGGGGGCGCCGACGCCGGAGGCGTTCGACAAGGCGGCGCACAAGACCGCGCCGGCCAAGAAGGCGGCTCGCAAGACAGCCGCTGCAAAAAAATGAATGCCGTGGAACTTGCTGGATGGCGGCTTGATGAGGCCGGCTTGATGAGGCCGTTTACCAAGGTCCGTGGCAGGTGAAAAGCCACGAGATCTTCAGTTGGTCGTCCTAAGCAATGCCATGGCAAGCATGTCAATGGCCAACCCAGGCACGGCAGTCGGTGGTGCAGACGGCTGCGGCTGGACGTGTTGTCAACGGGTCAGACATGCAGGTACATGTGTTGCCAATCAGTGGCTTCCCACTTCAAGGAGGTCCCATGACACTACACGCGTTCTCCCGCCGTCGATTGATGCTCACCGCTGCTGTCGGCTCCACCGCTGCGCTCAGTTCACTGCAAGCGGCCGTTGCGCAGACAGCCGCCGCGGGCGGCAACTGGCTGGCCATGGTCAAGGCGCACCATTTGCTCGTCAGCAAGACGTTCGACCAGTTGCTCGAAAGCCGCAACAAAACCTATTTGCGCCGCGACCGGCTCAAGCAATTGCTGTCTTATCAGCTCACCGCGCACTCGGTGGGCGAGGAAAATGTGATTTACCCGGCGTTGGCCCAGCACGGGCTCGTGAGCGAGTCGGACAAGCTGTATTTGGACCAGGCGCATGCCAAGGTCCAGAACGCGGCCCTTGACATGTCGGATTCGAAGAGCGACCCGCTGTGGTTCGACAAGGTCGAGGCATTACGGGTTGCCGTGTTGCAGCATGCAAAGGAAGACGAGGAAGAGCGTTTGTTTCCGCAGTTGCAGCAAAAATTGGATGCAGCACAGAACGCCCGGCTCACGTTGGCCTATCAACGCGAGTTCAACTCGGTGAAACCGTTTCACCCGCCCATTTGAGCCTGACCTGACGCCGCCGGCTTCAACGGTGGCGGCGAAGCGGCACCTGCCGTGCAGGCTGGCACGCCACCACTTCAGCGGCGTTGGCCCCACAAGCCACCCTCTCGCCAGGGCGCTGCCCGGCTCATGCTGGGCGGCCGGCGCCTGCTCCCGATGGGCGGTGCGTGCCTTACCGTAAAAACGGTCCGGGTTCTACTTCAAGATTTCCGTTGAAGGTCGCTGACCGGCACAGTGGAATTGCAATGCCGCGGGCGCGATGCGAATCAAACCGGCCGGTTGCCATCCAGCGTTTTCAGGTTTTGAATTGGCCCGCATACAGCACCGGCCCGGTCGGTGCGCCCGTGGGCGAACCGCCGGGGGGCTCCAGGGAGACGGCCAGGCCGGTTGCGCCCTTGAGCGCGTCGGGTTGCACCAGCGTCGTGTCGGCGTTTGATGAAATCACGCCCAGTGAGCGTGGCGGCATGCCGGCAGGCGCCAAAGCCCACAGCTCCAATGCGCGGCCAGGTTGAACACTGACGCGCTGCAGCGGCCGGGTGACGACAGCGCGTCCATCGGCACTGATACCGGCAACGAACGAGGCGGGCGCGGCCGTGGCGCCCAGCACGACGACCACCGGCGGCTGCGCCGGCCCGGGGTTGGCCAGCAGCACAGCCAAGCCCAGCGCGCAAGCACTGGCCAGGGCCGACACACCGCGCCACAACGCCAGCCGCGACCACCAGCTCCCTTCCATGGTGTGGGCGTTTGATGGCCCTGTTTGCGCTGCTGCGCCGTCGGCAGCGCCAATGCGCGCTTCAATACGCCGCCAAACGGCCGCCGGCGGCGGCACCGGCGCCAGGCTCTGGCTCAGCGGCAGCAGGCCGTCTTCCCAGCGGTGCAGCGCGGCGCGCAACGCGGGGTGTGCGGGCAGCAGTTGCTCGAAGCGGCGGCGCGCCGGCCCGCGCAGTGTTCCGAGCGCGTATTGCGCGGCCAGCGCATCGGCCAGGGTGGGGTGGCTGTAGTCCATGTCGTCAACCGGCGAGGCGCGGGGTCAAACGGCTTCTTGCGAAGCAGCGCGGCCCAAGCAGCCTTTGAGCGACAGCAGCGCACGGCGCACCCACGATTTGATGGTTCCCAGCGGCTGCTGCAGGTGCTGCGCCACTTCTGCATGGCTGAGGCCGTCATAGAACGCCAGCGCCAGGCTCTGCCGTTGCGGCGCGCTCAAGTCGGCCATACAACGCGCCAGGTCGCGTGCCTGCGCAGCGCGGCCCAGCATTTCCAGCGGGCCGGCAGCGTTGTCG